>NZ_CBDIMP010000002.1:0-41570 GCF_965283115.1 Proteus sp. Marseille-Q3619
TTCCTCAGTGTCCCCTTATCACCTATGTTGTTGAAGTAGGTGTCGATTTTATTATAGCTTGTGGTTTTATTTTGTGGCATAAGAAAACCCAAAGGCTAAAAAATAAACAAAATTAATTAATAACTAACCCTATTTAACATAATGGTTCTTATGGGAATCAAATTATCTGATATAGGCTTTGTTTTTTGTCTCAAATGTTATGACCCGTTTTTTTTACTTTTGTGAGGCTCAATATGGAAAGAAAAAGGCTTTTTGCAGTACTCGACATAGATCATCTGATGGTCGCGTGGGAAGTGGCTATTGGTAGAATATTGGCGACACCAATTGAAGACACAGAAAATAAAACTTACCCAACACCTTCACTCTGGTTCTATAACAATATATCACAGGCAAAAAATGATAATTTCAAAAAAGATTTAGAGTCTGAATTGCAAATTGAAAAAATAAGATCAGAAATATTTCCTGAGAAGCAGTCACGATTATCTGGCGCATTTTTCTTTGAGTCCTATGAAGAAGCTGTTCGTGCATGTAAGTTATGGGAGTGGGAATCTAAAATAGATTATATTTCTGAGATAGATTTTGAACCATCAAGTTACGTAAAGTTAGATTCAAACTGGATAACAAATGAAATAAGAAGCAGCGAAAAAAATGAAAGAAGTGAATTTATAGAAAAGTATTACAGAGGGGAGGTATCAGAACGCCTAGAACCAATTTATGAAATAATATGCACAGGCGTGGGAGATGTAATCAACACTGAGCTAAGAAGGAAAGCTTATGAGAAAATCCTTCAAAGCAAACCTGACGCGTCACTTCTTTTAGCCTTAGCCATCAGTTGTTACGAACTAAAAAAAGAAAAGTACAGGTATTTATTAAGGGTTACGCCATGCATTACGGAAAATAATGATGGGGACATTGAGGGGATGTTCATTATAGATATGAATTTACTAAATAAGAATGAAAGTGAAATTGCAAAAATATCTAAAAGATATATTCATAATAATGGAACTATACTTATCACGCCTAAGCTAAATAAACCATGGTGCAAGTTAAAAATAATAAGACCGATAAACAATGATATTATGTTTTCTTTAGTAGATCTCAGCGATAAATTTTTCACAATGAAAAAAAATGAGTGGGAAAAGATCTCATCTTAATTATTTAGTTTCTATACCATGTAGCACGACTAACACCAATCTCTAACCATGGTTTTTCTTTTGAAATGGAAGAACCATTTAAAACATCTTTTGGTCGACCATTTTTGTTGCTCATTCGACCACCAATAACCGCCATAATTAACCAGACAGAATGATGACAGGATTATGACACCTAATTGAAAGCCTTCTGAGTAGATATCTTAGGACCTGCTCATGAAAGAAAACTTAGTTGATAATAACCCTTTTTAACATAAGGGTGCTTAAGCGTCCCTTCGCTTTTTAACTCAATTAAAAAAGAAAGCCAAACCGATAAAAGCCTAAATCTTCTTCCTGAATTTAGGCTTTTTATTTGTTGCTAATTTGTTATCAGAAACTCACTTTCCATTTCACTGTTATTTTGAGGTGAAAGGGCTATTTATTACATTTTAGGTGTGACTATGGATATCGATTTCAGTTTGTTTGATGAAGAGATCGAAAGGGAGATAGCACGCCGTAGTTTGCATGAATTTATTCAGTATATAAACCCTGAATACATCACAAGCCATTTTTCTCAGACGGTATGTGATGCGCTCGACCAGTTCTTGATTGATATGATGGCAGGTAAGCGCCCTAAATTAATATTAGGGGCACCGCCACAACACGGTAAGTCTGATATTGTTTCTCGCTATCTTCCCGCTTATTTCTTTGGAAAATACCCTAACATGCGTGTGGGTGCACTGTCTTATTCCTCAGATTTAGCCGGTGATATGAATACCGATGTTCAGCGCATTATGATGTCCGATGAATATCGCGTGCTATTTCCTAAAAGTTGGTTAGGCAATAAGCCTGAGAACGGCATTGCAGTTAAACGTAATTCTGATGAGTTTGGCCTTGCCAACCACAAAGGAGGCTATGTTTGTGCGGGAGTAGGTGGCCCATTAACGGGTAAGAAAGTTGACCTCGGTATTATTGATGACCCGATAAAGAACTCAAAAGAAGCGCTTAGCCAGACTGTTAAAAAATCAATTTGGAACTGGTACGTTTCGACCTTTAAGACCCGTTTATCAAAAAATAGCGGTGAAATTATCATGGCCACTCGGTGGGCAACTGATGATTTGTCTGGCCAATTAAAAGAAAAAGCGCCTGAAACCAAGGTGCTTGCATTCCCTGCAATCAATGAACGAGGGGAAGCACTGGTACCAGAGTTACACCCAATTGACAAACTCCTTGAGACAAAAGCAATCATTGGTGATTATTTCTGGTCTGCAATGTACCAACAATCACCTAAGCCGGGTGATGGTCAAATCTTCCACGAAGAATTTGCTCAGTACTACCTACCGAAAGACCTACCTGAAAAATTCGATAAGGTTATCCATAGTTGGGATATGACCTTTAAAGATAGTGACGGTACTGACTATGTGGTGGGGCAGGTATGGGGCAAGAAAGACGCAAATGCTTATTTACTGTATCAAATTCGAAAACGCATGAGCTTTACTGAAACCTTAAAGTCAGTGAAATGGTTGGCTGAAAAATTCCCTGAAGGACGACGTAAGCTGGTGGAAGACAAAGCTAATGGCCCTGCAGTTATTGATTCTCTCAAATCAACCGTATCAGGGCTAATTCCCGTTGAGCCAGATGGTAGTAAAGTTGCTCGTGCTCATGCGTGTACTGCTGAGTGGGAAGCTGGCAACGTGTGGTTACCTCACAAAGATATCGCACCGTGGATTGTGGAAACTGTGGAGGAAATTACCACATTCCCGTTTGCTGGCCATGACGACACAGTGGATGCCATGACTCAAGCATTACGCGATTTATATCAGAAGAAAAAAGGTAGTTTCTTCACAACTAGGAGATGATCTATGTGGTGGCCGTTTAAGAGGCGAAAAACAGAACCACTCGCACCAGTTAAGCGGTCAGCATTCACAACTGACTTATATCCTGCGCTGGCGCGAGAACGAGGCTTTGATGGGATTGATTTACCTCAGCCGGTAATCAATGGTGTCGCGATGGATAGCATTGATAGTTATGTGCCCTCGTTTAAAGGTGAGCAGGTTTACGGTGTGCCAGAGTCACAAGCCTCATGGTATGTCTCACAAATGTTTATTGGTAACAATATGTGTGCGGTTATCGCTAAACATTGGCTGGTGGATAAAGCCTGTAATATGCCCGCGCGTGATGCGATACGTCAGGGTTACGATATTGATTGTGATAACGACGATGATAGAGCTATCAGTAAAAAGCTCCGTAAACGGGATAAAAAATACCGCATTACACATCAGCTTAAAGAGCTGGTTCACTTTGGGCGAGTTTACGGCGGTCGTTTAGCATTATTCGTTGTGGAGACATCAAACCCGAAAGAGTGGTATGAAAACCCGTTTAATATCGATGGCGTGACCAAAGGCATGTACAAGGGGATTAAGCAGATTGATCCACAATGGGTAACACCTGATTTAACGGACGCCAATGTTCAAGATCCTGCCAGCATGGATTTCTACGAGCCAACCTATTATGTGATTGGTGGGCGTAAATATCACAAGTCTCACTTTATTAAGTTTGTGCCATTTCCTGTATCTAACGTGCTTAAGCCAATGTACAACTACTTTGGTGTATCAGTGCCAGAACGTATTTATGAGCGTGTCTATGCTTCAGAACGTACCGCCAATGAAGCGCCACAACTGGCAATGACTAAGCGTTTACTTACGATGGGGATTGCAGACCTTGAGTCGGCAGATAAGAGCATTATCAATGAAAATATGCTCTATTTTATGGAAATGCGCGATAACTACGGTGTGCAAATGACGGGCAGTGGTGACACTGTTCAACAGTTCGATACGTCATTAGCTGATTTAGACGCCACGATTATGACGCAATATCAGTTAGTGGCATCGGCTTCCAATGTACCGGTAACAAAGCTATTAGGCACCACACCGAAAGGCTTTAACTCAACGGGTGAATACGAAGAGTCTAATTACCGCGAAGAGCTTGAGAGCATTCAATCAAACGACCTTGAAGAGCTATTACAGCGCCATTACGACATGCTAATGCGTAGCGATGGTTTACCTGTGACAGAAATCTCTATCACATGGGCACCACTTGATAGTCCAACGGCTGTTGAGAGTGCAGATATTGAACTGAAAGAAGCGCAGACCGATGTGGCATTAGCTTCGACCGGTGCGATAGATGGGTTAGATATACGTAAAAAACTAGCGAGCAATAAAGCGTCCAGCTATTACGGCATTGAAGTGAACGAGGCAGATTATGTCGAGGCGAATACGAGTACGAACGAAGCGAGCGCAGTGGGCAACCTCTCGCCAAGCAGTAATGAAAGGGAAGCCCCTGCAGTATTCAGTAGCGCCCTCTAGTCGTTATCAAGGTGACATGTCACGCCTCATTAATTCAATGATTAAAGACTATGAAAAAGTGTTTAGCGAATTAAATGACGACTTCGATGGCTTTACGATGGATGCCAGCTTTGCCAGTCAAACTCGCATCTGGCTTAACCGGCTAAAACGCAAATGGGATAAGATTTTTAAACAAAAATCCACAGAGATTGCGGATAAGTTTGTATCCCAAGTCGATATAGGCGCAAAGCGTAATTTAGATGATTCTCTTAAACAGTTGTCAGGTGGGATCACCATCAAAACCCCAGATATGCCCGAAGCCCTGAAAGATAAAATCATTGCTTCTACGGCTGAAAACGTAGCACTCATTAAATCCATTCCACTGCAATTTCATCAACGTATTGAAAGTGTTGCCTTACGCTCTATCAGCCAAGGTGGTGAAGGTGCAAAGACGTTATTAGAGGAAATTCGGCAGACCGGCAGTGTGACAGAGAAAAGGGCGAATTTTATCGCTGTTGATCAAACACGAAAAATCACGACAGCAGTGAATTATGAGCGCATGAAATCTGCCGGTATTCGTAAGGCGGTTTGGCATCATTCTGGTGGGAGTGCTGAACCTCGTGAATGGCATATTAAATTGGACGGTGAAGTGTTTGATTTAGATAACCCACCGATTATTGATCCTAAAACGGGAGAACGAGGATTGCCCGGACAATTACCAAACTGTAAGTGTTTCTGGACACCCGTAATAGATTTCGGTGAGGAGACATGAGCAAACGACAATATGATTTAAACGGCTGGCTGGAAGTAAAAGATAACCCCATCTCTAAAGTTGGGGTTTTTGATTATTTAGGGTTTGAAATTGGTGCACCGATACCTGAAAAGATTTACAAGGTGTATCGCCCACAAGAAGAACTGGCCAGCACAGAGACAATTAACTCTTTCAAATTAATGCCCTTTGTTGATGAGCATGAAATGTTAGGGAAAGACGGCACACCAGCAGAGACAAAGGGGATACAAGGGGTCATTGGGGAGCGGGTTTATTTTGAATATCCCTACCTCAGAGGCAATATCAAAATCCTGTCTAATTCAGCGCTTAACCAAATTGATGGGGGAAAAATTGAATTATCTCCGGGTTATCGCTGTATTTACGACTTCACACCAGGCGAATTTAACGGTGAACGTTATGACGCCATACAACGGCATATTAGAGCCAACCATCTTGCGTTAGTCGATGAAGGGCGCACTGGCGCTGATGTTGCTGTGCAAGACCATTCCGTTATTACCATAGACACTAAGGAACTTATTCGCATGAATCCTGAAGATGAAAACAAAGACAAACCAACCACTGATGAAGGTGCCTTTACGCCCGAGCAATTGGAGGCGTTAAAAATCATTATCAAGGAAGCAATCACCAGCGCTAAACCAGCAACAGACGATGAACCGAAAGATAAGGAAAAGTCTTCTACTGATTCAGATCCTGATGAAGAGAAGAAAGCTGAAGATGCTGTGGAAAAAGCCGAAATCGCCACAGAAGAAGCAGAATCTGGTGAACCCGAAGCGGTAGAGAAAGCCGAAGTCGCGATTGAAGAAGCTGTTGAAGCGATTGAAGAAGCCAAAGAGCATCTTGATCAAGCGACTACTGATGGCCTCCATCGCCGTTTAAAACGCTTAAATCGTAGCATTACCGCAATGGATGAAATGGCATCGCTAAAACGTAAAGTTAAACGATTAGAGAAAGCAAAACCGGCAATGGATACGGGGGAGTTACTCAAACAAATCGGTGCGCGTGATGCACTGGCGCATAAATTAACGCCGTTTCTTGGTGTGTTTGACCACTCCGCCATGACTCAACAACAAGTTGCAGAGTACGGCGTTGAAAAACTGGGTATTCAATGCAGTAAGGGAACCGAAGCGATTGCTCTTGATGCATGGATGCAAGGACGTGTACCTGATTCTCAAAAGCCCAGCTCAACAATGGACTCTGCAGTGAGCAATAAAACAATTATGGATAAATGGGGAGCTAAATAATGGCAATTCCTAAATCAGTAGCAGATGGCTTAATTTCTGGTGTTGTCGGTGAAATTAGTCATGCAGGCCCTATTCGCGCTGTTTCAGCCATTCTCAGTTCAACGGATGAAAAGCTGAATATTTTCGGTCGCGCCTATACCTACAAAGATGATTCAGTGGAATCCGTTCAAGTCGGTGGTAAAGGGGCATTTGCGGGGATCATGATTAATCCTAAAGCCTATCGTATCGAAGAACAATTTGCTCGTAATGGCACACAGGGCGAATTCCTGACAATGGGGGAAGTTTTCGTTGAACTAAAAGAAGTGGCAGGAAAAATCAACGCACCGGTTGTGTTCGATGAAGCTGACGGCTCGCTATCTTCTAAAACCACCATTAGTGCCGGTGATCGTGTCATTGGTTTCATCAGCCGACACCTTGAATCCACAGAAAGTGCTCATTTGGGCATTATTCGTTTAACAGAAATCCCATATCCAGCATCTCCAAAGGAAGGTGAATAATGCCAGTCAGTAAAATTAAGTTTCACATGTCTGGTCGTGATGTCAAAAAACATGGCCAACTAAATATTAACCCTGACCAGAAATGGACATACGGAGAATTAGCACAAATCGGCTTTGGTGGTTTTTCTGCGATGGACTCCGCAATTAGCGGTGGTGCAATGCAGGGTGGTTTAATTCAGCGTGAAATGTTGCAACACGTTTTACCGGGTGTCATTCGTACTGCTACGCGCGTGCGTGTGTTAGATGAAATCACGGGTATTATTAATGCTGGTGAGTGGCATGATGAAGAAATCATTCTGAATGTGGCGACACCAACCGGTAAAGCCGAACTTTATGGTGATCATACCAATGTACCATTAGCGTCTTATGCGCAAGACCAAGAGCGCCGTGGTCTTGTCCGTTTCGAATTAGGCTTCCAAGTGGGTAAATTAGAAGAAGCGCGTCAATCTTCTGCTGGCTTTGTTGCGATGGAAGAAAAACGTAATTCAGTGACTGAATCATTAGAGCAAGGTCGTGAGCGCGTGGGTTACTACGGGTTTAATAGCCCTGAAACGCGCGTCTTTGGTTTGATGAATGAGCCTAACTTACCCGCCTATGAAACAGCAAAGGGTAAATGGAAAGGTGGAACATTTGCAGATATTACTGCTGATATTACCGATATGTTCTCGCGTATTGAAACGAGTTCTGGCGGTATTATCAAAGATGATACGCCAATCACCTTAACATTGCCGTTGGGCTTTCGTTCTGCGCTGAATGTGGCTAATCCGGTGGCACGTGGTGAAACAGTCAAACAATGGATAAATGAAAACTATCCAAATATGCGTCTGGTTTTCTCTCCTGAATTTGTTGGCGCAAATGGTGGGGCTGATGTGGCCTATATGTTCGCAGATAGCATTGATGATGGCTCAACGGCAACCAGTGCGGTGATCCTTCAAGTCGTTCCTGCGAAATACCAGTTATTAGGTTCACTCAACCAAATTAAAGGGTATATGGAAGATGCAACCAATGCGACTGCAGGTGTATTTGTGACCCGTCCGTGGGCGGTGACACGCTTAACAGGCATTTAATCTTACCACTTCTCTTTTTGCGCCCTCATTTGAGGGCTTTTTTATATCCAAACAACAGGAGAGTACTCCATGCCTCTTTACGCATATTGCACCTTATCAAATGACCAGAACTACACCGTGAGAGACGGAAAAGTGTTTATTGCTGGTCAAGCGAACGTGATGACTAAACACATGTACACACCGCGTGGCCGTGTGACAGAAATTTCTGATGAGCAATATAAACAGCTCAAAGAAAATCACGTTTTCAATCTTCATTGTGACAATGGCTTTATTACCGTTGAGCATCGTAAAGAAGATCCTGAAAAAGTCGCCACAGATATGGAAGCCAGCGACCAATCAGCTCCTGACACTCCTGAATCGTTAGAGGCTGAAAAGTTAGACGTTCCTAAAACCAACAAAAAAGGTAAGTGATCATGGAGACGAGCACATTTCCTTTAACGTCATTCCGTGTGCTCTATCCGCAGTTTAACGGTGTGGGTGATGATGAAATAGATATCATTGCTCAATCTGCGTTGAACTATTTCTCTGCCTGTAAGGGTGTTTGCACTAACGAGCTGTGGATGCTCGTTGTTGCACACATGCTAACACTCAGAAAAATGATTGCTGATGATGAGTCGCCTACCGGTGTGGTGACGAGTGTGACTATCGATAAGGTAAGCGTGTCATTTACGGCACCGCCTGCCGGTTCGGACTGGTCGCACTGGTTCAAAATGACCACTTTTGGTCAGCAGTTTCTAGCGCTAATTAAGCGTTGTAGCGTACCTCAATACTTCGGTGGTGGCGGTGAGCGTTCTGCCTTTCGTGGTGTAGGAGGGCGGTTTACACGAGGAGGGCGATTACGTTAATGACTAAATTAGCGCAATTAAAAGCGGTTTATGATGAATTGGCTAAAAAGCGATTAAGTGTTGGCTTCTTTGAGCACGCAAAATATCCCGATGGAACACCTATTGCTTATATTGCCTCTATTCAAGAGTTGGGCTATCCCGCTGGTGGCATTCCTCCTCGCCCATTTTTACGACCGACCATGAATGATAAAAAGCAGGATTATAGTCAGTTAATTTTCCGTGCGGTTAAAGCCTCTATTAAGGGCAATATCACGCTGGATAATGGGCTGACTCAAATTGGTGCGACGGTTGCGGGCGATGTGAAAATGGCAATAAAAGCAGTCACAACACCTGCACTGGAGGAGTCAACGGTCAAAGCAAGAGCACGCCGTCACAGCAAAGGGAAAGCCACCGATAAGCCGTTAGTCGATACCGGCCAAATGCTTCAAGCGGTTAGTTTCGCAGTGGAGGATAAATAATGTTTGGTAACTTAAATCGTATTGCTTCACGTTATATTCCACAGCAAAAGGTGCTCTGGTTTCGATTTAAAGAACGGGCACCTGATAAACGAGGGAATGACCAAAATTATTATTATGATCCCGTAGAAGTTCGTGGCAGTTGGCAGTCGGTCGATACCCAAGATGTTCAATCAATGGGATTAGATACGAGCCAAGTGTACCGACGCTTATATACCTCTCATGATATTAAAGCGGTGCAACGAGGAACATCTCCTGATTTTCTTGTATTCAATGGTCGAAAATATGATGTTGTGGGTGATGCAGACTGGTACGAACAAGACGGTTGGAAATCGGTGATCTGTATCGAGGCGGGTACTTATGACGGATTATGAGGTTGATATTGCTATTCGCAAACAACTCTTGTTGCAGTTAAAAGCAGTCGGCATTGAGATCCCCGTTAAAGCCGGTTTTCAATCTACCAAGCAAGGCCGTGAAGATAATATGGTGATGTTCTTTCCCATTAATGAAAACGGCTACGGCTGGCAAGGGCGTAAATATAACGTTCAAGGCAATAAAGCCAATCACCAAGAAAACCAGTTATCCGAAAAAACGTATCAAGTTCAGGCTTTCATTACCCAGTTAGGCCATTATTCAGCGAGTGATATTACCGCGATTGTCAGAATGATCGCCAATTCATTACCGTTTGTTGAAGCTCTCCGCAAACAAGGCATTGGCGTTCAGCGGGCAAGCGGTATTCGAACACCTTATTTTCTGAATGACCAGGGCAACTACGAACAAAACCCCTCATTTGATTTCAATGTGACATTTAATCGCACACTTCATCCTGATACAGACGCCGTGAGTGCGTTGTATCCCGATATCTATCGTATTTAAGGAACGTTATGTCTATCAAACAAACTCGCTATGTCGATATCGCGAGTGCGGTGATTGGCGCGTCTGCTGTACCGATGCGTAAGCTCACGGCTCGTATTTTTTCAACTAACCCTAAAATCCCTGCCGGTAAAGTGCTTGAATTTGCCAGTGGCCAAGTGGATGACTTATTGGGTACTGACTCCCCCGAGGCACATTTTGCGCGTCAGTATTTCAGCTATGTCAGTCCTGCACCAGCAAGTAAACCGAAGGAACTGCAAATTGCCTCTTATGAGCCTGTTGGTCGAGCGCCTACCTTGTTTGGCGAGAAGACAGGAGATTTAGCTGATTTAAAATTAATTAATGACGGTGAACTTAATATCACTATCGGAAAAGTGACAAAAACAATCACAGGAATTGATCTTACTGAAAGTACGTCATACGCGGACGTTGCAACAGCTGTGCAAGCGAAATTAAACGCAGAAAGTGAGCCTCAATTTGCTAGCGCTTATGTCACATTTAATTCACTGGATAGTGCCTTTGTCATTAGCGGTGGCGTACAAGAGCGTGCAGATATTAGTGTGCGTCAATCGGTACTCGCTGATGCAATGAATATTAGCCACGGCACATCATCAGCTGGTAATCCAGCGCAAACCCCGTTACAAGCCTTTATTGCTTCTGAGGCTGTTTCTGACTCTTTTGGTAGTGCAACGTTTTTAACGGAACTCTCATTAGAGCATGCCGTAGAGTTGGCGCAGTACGTGGCAGGTGAAAACGTGAAGTATCAATTGCACTTGTCTGTGACCAATCAAAATGCAGAAGATTTTAGCGGGGCACTGGTGGGTACGGCTTCAACGGGCTTAAACCTGAAAACAGCGGATAATTTTTTTGTTCAAGCGTTACCTATGGCCATTATGTCAGCCACGGATTATGACCGAACCAATGCGACAACAAACTATATGTATCGTCAATTTGGTGTCACGTTCCCATCGCAAATTACGACCGATATCGATGCCGATCGCTTAGATAAATTACGGGTGAATTATTACGGAGAAACGGCCGTATCGGGTTCGCATATCAGTTTCTATCAACGTGGCTTCTTATGTGGTGGGGTTGCCAACCCATTAGATATGAGTGTCCATGCTAATGAGCAATGGTTAAAAGCCTACATCGCGCAACAGTGGTTTAGTTTGTTGATGGCCACACGCGGAGTACCCGCCAATAAAGACGGTGAAGCAAGAGCAATGATGGTGATTGCGGGGGCGGTAACCAAGGGGATTAATAACGGCACTATTCTAGCGGGTAAAACTTTAACCGATGTGCAAAAAATCGCGGTGACAGACGCTTCTGGTGATGATTTGGCATGGCATGATGTACAAAACAAAGGTTATTGGTACAACGCTCAAATTGTCGAAAACACAGGGCCCTCTGATTTACCCGAGTACGTGATGAAATACGTATTGATTTACGGTAAGGGCGATTGGGTTCGTAAAGTCGAAGGCTCTCACAACTTAGTGTAAGGAACACAATATGCATGATGTATCAGCAACCGGCTTGAGTATTGTTATTCAAGCACACAAAACCTTTCCTGCCGGTATTCAAATTACCACCTTCGCTGATGATGCCGATCCATTAGATTTGCCTGCAGTGGACATTGCACAAACAGGAATGGATATCAACGGTAATTTGGTTACATGGTCAACGCCAACACCTCAAACGGTCACCATTAACGTCTTAGCGGGCAGTGAAGAAGACGAAAATCTCGCTATCTTACTGGAATCGAACACCGCACGACGTGGACAACGGCATG
Source organism: Proteus sp. Marseille-Q3619 (assembly GCF_965283115.1). Classification (NCBI taxonomy): domain Bacteria; kingdom Pseudomonadati; phylum Pseudomonadota; class Gammaproteobacteria; order Enterobacterales; family Morganellaceae; genus Proteus; species Proteus sp. Marseille-Q3619. The sequence continues at coordinate 12,032 of NZ_CBDIMP010000002.1, forward strand.
CGGGGGATATTATCACTCTGGTCGCTTCGTATGGTGATGGCTCAACAACCACGGCACGCAACGGCAAAATCACCAATGGTAGTCGTGGTAGCTCTGTTGCTAGTGCAGGACGACACAAATCCAAAGCGTATACCTTCGTATTTCAAGACTTCGATCGCACTCGCGCACGTTAATTCTAGGCGGTTATTCCGCCTTTTTTATGGATATCAATCATGTTAATTAAACCGAAAGAAATCACGATCACCGATGCTGATCGTGAAGAGCACACCTTTATCATTAGCCGATTACCGGCAACGATTGGACGTGAAATTCTGGCAAAATACCCTTTATCGAATGCGCCTAAAATTGGCGACTATGAAGTCAGCAAAGAAGCTATGTTAAAGATGATGGCCTATGTTGCTGTCGAAAAAGGGGGGCAAGAGATTTATCTGAAGACCAGCACATTAATTGATAACCATGTGCCCGATGGTGAAGCCCTTATTCGTCTAGAACTGGAAATGTTGAAGTATAACACCAGTTTTTTCGGCAAAGACGGGAGCCAAGGTTTCCTCCAATTCCTGCTCAACAAAATCACCGGTTCACTCCCGTCGATTATAAAAACGCTGATGGCTTCTTTGCCGTCATCATCTCAGCCGGTTTCGCCACACTCACCGAACTCAAAACGTCAATAGATTTAGAAGAGGCGTTTGACCTGTGGGAAATTGCTATTACTAATCGTTATAACGAAGCGCTGGCTTCATCGAAAGGATAAATCATATGGCCTTGCTAGATACATTTGTTCAGGTATTTGAATTCGATACCCGCCAAGCTGATGATGCGTTTAATCGAGTGAGCAAATCGACTGATGACATTATTGCTGAGATGAAAAAGGCGCAACAATCCGCAACTATCGGTGCGGATGGATTTACGCAATTTATTCAAAATCTATCCGCACAATTGACAGCGCTATCATCAAATTCAGTTGATATTCATGTTAATGGTGATGCATCCAATGCCTCTGATGCCATCATTTCAGAAATTAAACGGATCACTGAAGAAGCGGAGGGGAATTCTGAAGACATTGATAATATTGTTCAAAATATTATTGATAGTTTAGGTAATGTATCTAACGAACATACTGAGATAAATATTGATAGTGATACTGCTCAAGCTGAGTTAAGCGCATACATAGAAAAAATGAAAGATTATCTTGAGTATGCGAAGTTACTTTTACAGTCTAATGCTCTCTCATCAGAAAGTAATAAAAAACTATCGGAAGGCATTGTATTACTCGAACGTAATATTCAGAGAGCAGAGCAGTCAATCAATGATCAAATTGCCACGAATAATTCGGCATCTAGAGAAACGGAACGACTGACGAGGCGAAATAATGAATTAGCTGAGTCAGCCGATGAGGTTGCAGATAATTATGGTAAGGCTACCTCGTCGTTAGCTGGTTTTCTCGGTCGAATGGCAGGGATGGTTGGGATTGGTTTAACGGTAGGGGGAATTGCGTCATTTATTCAAACAACAGCAGAAGAAGTGAATACGCTTTCTCAATCCGCAGAAGCCTTAGAACTTCCTGTTGAAGATGTTGATGCTTTTGGCAAAGTCATAACCTCAATGGGAGGAGATGCTCAAGGCGCTCGTGACTCATTGATGGATATGTCTGAAAGTATTGGTGAAGCATTACAAGATACTTCATCAGGGAAAGCAGATGTTTTCAAAAGTTTAAATATCTCATTAAAAGATATGAAAGGCGAATCTATTGGCGCAATGGAGGGCATATATCGCTTGTCTGATGCTGTACAAGGGATGAGTAAAGAAGAAGCTATATTTCGAATTAAAGAAGTGGGAATAACAGACAATAAAATTGTTGAATCCATTCTTAAAGGGCGAAAAGAACTCGAGGCGTTGACTAAAAAGCAAAAGGAAAATGGCGTTGTTACAAAGGAACTTGCATTACAATCCCAAAAATATAAGGAAGTGACTGGAGGATTAAAAACCGTATTCAGTAGTGTCATGATGAGTATTATGAATAGTGCGTTACCAGCGTTAACTAAAGTCCTTTCTTGGGTGCAAACCTTTGTCAAATTTTGCCAAGAAAACAAAAACATTGTAGTAGGCTTCTTTACTGCTGTTGCAACTATCTTGATGGGGAAATACATACATGCCATGAAGTTGGCCAGTATTAGCACATGGACAACACTTTTCCCTATTATTGCCATCATCGCCGTTATTGCACTATTAGCGGCAGCTTTTGCAATTGTTTATGACGACATTATGAATTTCATTGACGGCAATGATTCAATGATAGGTCGTATTCTTGAAAAATATCCACGATTAAAAATAGTTATTCTTGCATTATGGGAAACATTCAAAAAACTGTTTGAATATCTAAAGGTTATCGTTGGGGTTGTGGCGGATATTGTTGTCGCTGGTTGGAATTTAATGGCATCAGGCTTAAAAGCTTATGTTAAGTTTCTTATCAATTGTATTTCAGTCATTGCAGGATGGGGGAAGTCATTTGCAGGTGTTTTTACTACGGTGACTGATGCAATAGTCGATGCATTCAATTGGATGTGGAAGCAGGTTGAAAAAATATTAGGTTGGGTAACTAAGGGGATTGATAGCGTAAAAGGTGTTTGGGAATCGGCTAAAAACTTGTTTAGCAGTGACGATGAGGACGAAGTCACTGTAACTCAAAAAGTAGAAAGAAAGCTAACTGATGATGGAAAACTGGAATATACCATTCCTGAAGATAATCAGGGATCAGAACAATTTTCAACGAGACAATCTATTGCTCAAGCCAATGCACAGTTAGATGCGATTGCCAATAATGCGATGAATCCTATAACGAGCCAAGCCATCAGTAATCGATCCAGTGTGAAGAATGAAAGTAACGTAAGCATTGGAGAAATTAAGGTTGAAACTCAAGCCACAGATGCGCAGGGTATGGCATCGGGCGTAAAGGATGCATTGCAAGATCAACTAGCCGATTTCAATCAGCAAAACTCAACGGGAGTAGCAAAATGATAACAGAGGTCAAAATATTTGATTTAGAGTCGTTTTCTACACTGTTTGATAGTGTGAGTCCTATTCAAATTAATGTGAGAGATGAGCATAAAGCGACACAATTTCAAGTTGAAAGTGGTGAAACACGTAGTGATCATGTGATTATTAATCCCATCGAAATTGGCATGGATTTAGTGCTAACAGGGGAAATAAAAAATATTTTCTCATCGATGCAACAAGTTTTTGATGAACACAAACTTGTTGGTATTCAAACCCGAGTAAAAACCTATCAGCCGATGTTATTGACGGGTTTTAATCATGATGAAATCCCCGACATGATAGATGCGATAAAACTATCGCTACGGTTTATTGAGTGGCAAACTGTTGAGCCTGAATACGGAGATTTACCGCCTCGATCTACACAAAAGCCTGCTCAGTCATCAACCGTAAATCGGGGAAATGTGCAAACAAAAGAAGCCGATACTGAGACTAAAAAGAAAGGTTCAGTCGCAACACGTATCGCAGATGGTGATTGGAGCTTCTAATGAAAGTCATACCCTTAAAAGCCATTCCTAATCAACGCTTATCTGTCAATTTAGACGGTGCTAATTGGACGCTAACAATAAAAGCTGGTCGCCATGTGATGTATCTCGATATTGAACGAGAAAGTAAGGTTATCGCAGTGGGCATGCGTGCGGTGGCAAACACACCTATTATTCCTTATCGCTATCTGACTGATGGCACGAATTTAGCATTTATAACAGAAAATGATGATCTGCCCTGGTATGAATCATTTGATAGAACTCAATCATTAATTATTTGGAGTGATGATGGACTTACGACGAATACGGGTGGGGATTGAAGTTGCAGAACGACTGCAGTGGTATGAAGGATTACGAATTAAAGCTAACGGCACCAAGTACGCAAACCCCTTACAAAATGAATGCACAATTAGTATTGATGGATTAAACGCCCATACTCGAGATTACCTTCTCACTGAAACCAGCCCTTATCATAAAAGTAAACAAACTCGCCGTCTTTACCTCGAGGTAGGGCGAATTAATACGGGATTATTTCGTATCTTTACCGGTGATATTGTCAGTGCAGAAATTGCCTCGCCTCCCGATGTAACGCTAACTATTAAAGCCAAAACTAATAATGCCAATTCAGGTGATATTGTTTCTTCCAGTGGTGGTGCCATGCAGAAAATGAGCGAGATCGCTTCATCGGTGGCGAAGGATTGCAAGGTTAGATTGGACTTTCAAGCTACCGATAAAAATATTGCCAATTGGTATTTTTGCGGTTCAGCATTACAGCAAGTACAACGACTGCAGGAAGCAGGAAACGTTAAAGCCTTTATTGATGATGATACGTTGTTTGTCAAAGATGATAACCAAGCCTTAAAAGGTCGTCTGCGCATTCTCAGCATGAAATCAGGCATGGTGGGTATACCCAAAGCCACCGAAAAAGGGTTGTCCGTTACCTACTTAATTGATGGCGCTTCAGAGCTAGGGGGGATGCTACGACTCGAGAGTAAATTTAATTCCGCACTTAATGGTGACTATATCATTGAACAACTGAAATTCGATGTTGCTTCACATGATGATCCTTTCTTTTATCAGGCTACCTGTAAACGAGCATAACCATGAATAAACCCAATACTGATATTGCCAGTGATGGTTCGCTGGCAGGTGCGCTATCGTCTGCATTTCGTAACCTGATGATGAATACAGAGGACATGCTCCCAGCAACAGTAGTCAGTTATGACGATAAAACTAATCGTGCTGTTATCAAACCACTGGTGATGATGGTAACAACTGAAGGGGGAACAGTCGGGCGAGCACCATTGGCTAACATTCCCGTTTTTAGATTTGGCGGAGGTGGTTTCTTTATTCGCGCACCGATTAAGCCGGGTGATTTTGGTTGGATAAAAGCCAATGACAGAGATATTAGCCTGATATTTCAGCGTGGAGGATTGGAGGATCAACCTAATACCGCACGCCTCCATTCATTTAGTGACGCAATGTTTTTCCCTGACACCATCAAAGGATGGGCGATTGATGGAAAGAACATTGATGCCTTGGTGATCCAATCAATGGATGGTTCAGTTTGTTTCTCTCTGCATAACGATAAAGTGGTGCTGGAAACCCCTAAGTATGAAGTCAATGCCCCTGAAACGATATTTACTGGCAACGTCACAGTGAACGGTAATTACGCGGTAAATGGTAATAGTGATTCTCAAGGGGGAACCATGCGACATAACGGAAAAGATATCGGTTCTACGCATCAACATAGCGGTGTTGAGACCGGTCATGGAAATACAGGAGCGCCTTTGTGAGAACATTTTCAATTGATAAAAATAATGATCTTTTTATTGGCCCTGATGGAAATCTACAATTCAGCGAAAAAGATGAAGCGGTTAAAAACCTTTGTCAGCATTTTGCAAAAGCGGTTCGTGGTGAAATGTTACATAAAAAAGATAAAGGTATTCCGTTCTGGCCAACAACCTTTGGTCGCCAAACTGATATCCCGATGTTTGAAACGGCGTTTAGACAACGTATGAGCGAAATTGCAGAGGTGGTTGAAGTGACTCATTTTAGCGCCATAGTGGAAAACGGTGAATTGAAGTACCAAGCGACAATTCGCACGATATACGGAGGGTTTACATTGAATGGCTGATTATCGTTATATTAATAATAAAGGCGTTATTCTTCCCGACACGGTTACAATACGTGATGAAGTTGAAAGTGAGTTTCGTGCGGTGTTTGGTCAATCGATTAATCTTGCCCCTGAAACACCACAAGGGGCATTGGCGACGATGGAAGTTGAAAATCGTGATGCAATGGTGAGAAACAATGCCGAGTTAGCAAATCAAATCAATCCCGATATTGCTGGTGGTGTTTTTCTTGATGCAATATGGGCGCTAATGGGTGGCCAACGCATTAATGCCACTCACTCTTATCTTTCCAGCGTTGAATTTAGTGGCGTACCCGGCACCATTATTCCTAAAGGCTCATTAGCGTCTAGTGTTGCTGGTGCCATGTTCGAAACAGTTTCACCCTTGATTATTAATAATACTGGCAAAGCAACAGGGGATATGAGGGCGGTTGAATATGGTCCTGTTGAATGCGGTGCCGGCCAACTTAATTCTGTGGCTAGCTCGGTATTAGGTTGGGAGAAAGTCAATAATCCCACTCATGCGGTTGTTGGCCGTTATGCTGAATCTGATATCAAAGCAAGGCGACGACGTAAGCAAACACTGGCTAAAAATACCGTCAGTGTTGCAGAAGCGATCACTTCTTCACTGTATGAGCTAGAGGGTGTTAACTCACTTTCTTTTCGTGAGAACTACACTGATGCAGTACTCACTATTGATGGTATCTCTCTTTTGCCTCATAGCATTTACGTTTGTGTTGAAGGGGGCGACAGTAATGAAATTGCTAAATCATTGCTGAGAACCAAAACCATTGGATCGGCTTTTAATGGTGAGATTGAAATTGGTGTTGTAGAGCCTGTGAGTGGACAAGAATACAAAGTGAAATTTTCACGGCCTAAAGAGGTTACCATTTTTTGTCGAGTGACCGTTAAAAAATCAGCCGTTGATGCGCAAACTATCATCCCTAGTGCTATTGAACAATGGACGCGTGGAGAGCTGGACGGCGATAACGGTTTGATTGTTGGGCGTGAAGTATCGCCTTTTGAGATAGCTTCAGCGGTAAATACTGTTGAACCTCGCTTATTTGTCACTAAAGTTGAATTGTCACTGGACGGGAAAGTATGGAATGTTGCGTTAATTCCGATTGCCATTAATCAAATCGCACGCTTGCAACGGGGTGCTGTGCAAGTGGTGATTGTATGAACGTTCAACAATTTGAGTTCCATTCAGACCTATTAAAAGCGATCCTCTGGCAGTATGAAGATGCAGAGAATTTAAAGAAACTCGCCAGTTTTAAAGCCTCTCATTTTGAAAAGTCGATGGTGTCATTTTGGCAAAACTGGTACCGAGATGTGTTTAATATCGATACCGCGAATGACTTTGGGTTGTCGATTTGGTCACGTATTCTGGATGTGCCGTTAGGTATTGATATTCCACCGAGCGATAAAAATAAAGTTGGGTTTGGTTTTGGCAAAAAGAAAGCCAATTTTAAATCTAACTTCCGACGTAATGCGGATTACACCTTGTCACTGACTGTTGATCAAAAACGCATGTTAGTACGAATGCGCTATTTTAATCTGACACAAAGCCCCACGGTCACCAATATTAATGAATTTTTAAAACGTTTCTTTTGGCGTGATGACAGCAAAGTTTTTGTCCTTGATCCGCTAGACATGACTTATATGTATTACGTCTTTAACTTCAACCCTGACGAACGTCTACGTGTTCTTCTCGAAAACTTTGACTTAATGCCACGTCCTTCGGGTGTTGGCGTCAAATATCGCATTGTGACCAAAAAAGCCTTTGGTGTTGGTCAGCATCGTAAAAACTTCTTAGGCAGTAACTTCGGAGCATAATTCCTATGACAACTATTTTTAAAACCCCCTTTGCAACACAAGGGGATAAGGCTTCTATTCCCGTAGAAATCCAATCAGATGGCTCTGTGTCTTATACACAAGGCTATGGTTACGACTATGAACGTGACCAAGTGACAGATCCTGCTGCGAAAGATATTGAACGTGAAAAAATGAACGGGATATTTCACGATATCACAGAAGCGATTGGCGAAATTCAGCTATTTGGTTTTCCAAAATGGGATGAAGCCGGTAAGCCGTATGCGATACGGGCTATTGTGTATCATAAAAATAAAGCCTGGCAGTCTAAAGTTGAGAATAACAATATTGAGCCAGTTGCCGGCAATGCATGGACAGAGTTAAAAGCCGATGCCACAGCAGGTGATGTAGGTGCTTATTCTAAAACAGAATCAGATCAACGTTTTCAACCATTAGGTAACTACGCGCCATCCGGTTACAGCTACTCAAAGGCAGAAACTGACACCAAGTATCAGCCAAAAGGGAATTATGCGCCTGCGGGGAACTATGCCAATAAAGGGGATAGTTACACAAAAACGGAAAGCGATGGACGATATCAAGCGAAAGGAAGTTACCAACCATCAGGCGATTATGCGACAAATTCAGCGTTAAATAGTGGGCTTAATAATAAGTTTGATAAGAGTAATGTAGCTCAAGGTACGGGAACATCAACGGTTCATGTGATGAGCCAGAAAGCCTCTACGGATGCTTTTCAGCCTAAAGGAAGTTATCAACCTTCAGGCAATTATGCATTAGCTGGTACTTCATATACGAAGACCGAATCGGATGGTCGATATCAAGCTAAAGGGAGCTATGCGACAGCTGGAAGTAGCTATACAAAAGCAGAAAGTGATGGACGTTATCAAAGCAAAGGGAATTACCAACCAGCGGGTAATTATGCATTAGTAGGAGCATCTTATACTAAGGCGGAGTCTGACAGTAAATATCAACCAAAAGGGAGCTATCAAGCATCCGGTTACAGTTATTCAAAAGCAGAAACTGATAATAAATATCAGCCAAAAGGAAGCTATGCAACAGCTGGAAGTAGCTACACAAAAGCTGAGAGCGATAGTCGGTATTCTAAGCCTACTCGCAATAGCATGCAAAAATTTAGCTGGCCTAATAATGGTGCATCACCAATCAATTTCGGACGTAATTGCTCAGGTAAGTTATGTATTATTGAGTTTAATGATGGAGGGAATATGGTTAAATCAACACCTTTTATTATACCTCAAGATACAATAAGTTGGATGCATGTAGTGGTTGGTGGAGCAGGTGAATTAAGATTTAATATTAGCCCAACAAAGATAGAAAAAGTTCAAACTTGGTATCATGATGTTGTAGCTGTTTATGTAGAACAGTGATTAACATAGACACCATTATTTGTAATATGATGGTGTCTACAGTGTTATTTTATATTTGATATTATTATTTTATTTTCTTTCTTTGTATAACAAACACAATTATCTGGAATATCTTTATTAATAAAAGACATGGCACCAATAATAACGTTATTTCCAATAGTTAAATTATCTCCAATAATGCAAGAGTTAGCGCCAATTTCAACATTATCACCAATTTTTATAAATTGTTTTTCTGATGTTTTATTATGAATTCTAGAGCCAGATGTTCCTATGGTTGTGTTTTGGCGTATGTGAAAATTAGCGCCAATAATGGATATCCTATTTATAACAATACCAATGAGGTGAGGGCTGGTAAATCCGGGCGCAATCTTTGTGCCTAATTCAATATCAGCTCCATATTTACTGGTTAGCTTATGGTTTATATATTCGGAGAAACGTTTCATTCTTAGGCTTTTTTTATGGTAAAAATAATTGGCTATTCTCCACCAAAAATGAAGCGACGATCAGGGTAGCTATAAGCTCTTAGTAAAGTTCTCCTCCATGAAAATTTTTTATTATTAGAGTTTATTACTTCAACATATAAACAGTGTTTTAAATATTCATAACTAGCGTAATCGTAACTATCCATTGCTGTATTCCAAAATAAATTTTTATATAAATTAATTGTATTTATGTTCTTAAGAGTTATGTACAGTATTTTTACTATATAAAAATCGCTCCAATTGCTCAAGCAAATCACTAGCCACATCCTCCGTCATATAGGTTCTCATCGGTTCTCGTCTAATGTTCTTCATTTCAAATGTATTTTCATCAAACCTTGGATCAGAAAAGATAATGTCCATAAACAGATAACCATAAGGGTTGTCTGCAGATAAGCGAGCTTCTTCTAATTGAGCAATATATTCAGCATTATTGATTTCTAGTTTAATCATGATATCACCTATTTTACTGTGTTTTTGTACAGTAATTTATATAAGGTAACGAATAGAATAGCAAGGAGAAAAGGGCAATTTTATGAGCTAAAGAAAGGGTGATTTTGAGAGATGATTTGTCGTCGTTTTACCAGAGTTTTACCAGAGTTTTACCAGTGACAAATTCTAGACATAAAAAAACCAACCATAAGCGGTTGGTTTTTCTAAGGAATTTTGGTCGGCATGATAGGATTTGAACCTACGACCCCTGACACCCCATGAAACTGATTTTAAGTTACCTAACACTTTGATTATAAATATAAATAATGCATTTATATGTGATTGCATACAGTGCTAGATATACAAAACATGCATTATAAGAATCAATGAGTTAAAGGGAGTTTTACCACTATGTTTATGTATGTTAGCTTAGATTTGAGCTAATAGGTTTCGTAAGTAGAATATAACCAAATATGATCGTCTGTTTTGAGCGAGAAGCAGACATGATTAAACTATAGTAAGAAAATATATTACTTTATTAATCATCTTCCTCCCATATTTCACGTGGTTTGGTTTTCTGTTCATCTAAACAGAATGCGCAAATATACATTTTTTTACCTCGGTGGTACTGAACTGTTTCCAAAGCCCTATCTAGATGTTTACTATCAAAATTCCATCCTTTCTCCATAACTGAAACACACTTCCTGCAGTAAAAACTTTCTTTAGGGTTACTATCTTCAGTATCATTTTTCGTATACCCAAACAATTCTCTCACCGACTCTTTTGAGCAAACAGATATAGCGGAAGTAAACTCATAATGAGTTTGAAGCATGGACCATACAATACCTGAAAATTCTTCATCCTCTTTTATGTCTATATTACTACCAGAGGCATGAGTTGCTCTATAATTATATCTATGCCATATCCAATGTGCAGATTCGGTGTTGAGGTAGTTGTGAGCACGTACAATAGCGGTGAATATTAGGTCAGGCATGATATCTGTTGTTTTGTCAACCGAATGCATAAAACGATTTCTTAAAGTACGCATATCGTTGAACCAAGTAGTAAATTGGTCGGGTAATACTTTAGAAGAGAATGTATTGTGTACCTTAATTAAATCTTGAGAATCTAAAGTACGAAACGCTGAAAATGAAATATTACCATCACGATCAGATTTGGGGGGATTACGAGTTGCATTAGTAATAAGAAGGTAAGGAGATATTTCAACAATTAGTCCTTTTAATCTGAACTCGATAGATTGAAGTATCAAATTAAAAGCAGTAATTAACTTAGGTCGAGCAAACGCCCAATAATGGTCAAGATTTCTTATATCTGATCCTAAAAAATATTCAGGTTCTTTATAAAACCTCCTCCATATGTCGAATTCGTCAAAGTTATAAGCTAAATCAGTAACCTTTTCCCAAGCTTCATTTACTATATGATCAGCCATTGTATAAAAATCATTCTTAGTAGGAATGTCTATTATCATTATCACTTAACCTAAATCTCATGATTGTCATATATAAGCATATGATATTAAGTTTCTAATTTGATCCAAGTTAACCCACATGGCATGATATAAGCTATGTTTGCTTATGGCACATAGTAGTCTATCAAATTAGAATCGACTCTGTATCATACCTGTATTAGCTCAAATCTGAACTAATACAATTTATGCTATCTCACAATGTGGCACTTCAACCCATTGTACATGGTTTTCAGTATAAATTTTTGTCGACTCTGCATCACTATGAGCCATTCGAGCTTGAGGATCAAAACCACGTTGTTTAAACATAAAGGCCGCCAATGCCCTTATTTCATGAAAGGTAGGTCTTTCATCTAAAGGCAAATGACTGGCAACGCCTACTTGATCACGCAATGCTGAAAATGCACGGCTAAGGTAATCAGGTGCAACTTGTGTTGGATGATTAACTTCTTTACTCATCTTATTTGGAATACGAGTAGGTAGTCTATGCACAATATAAGGGCTTGCCACATTGTCACGGCTATTATCGATGATTTCCTTAAGCGCTTTACCTATGGGGATCGCAATATGAGATGCCTCTTTATGTTGCACTTTTTGTCTGTGAATATAAATCATCCCGTATATTCCATTTAAAGGTTCCTCATACCATAAGCATCCACAGATGCCTTCTTTTGGGGCTTTGATATTATATTTTATGCGTGATACTTCAAGCCTTGCTTGTGTTGTTTGTAATGCCAGATCCATTGCTGTTCTTAACCAAGGTTCTGCAGATGCTCGAATTTTAAGAAAATCATCATAAGATAATCTTCTACGTTTTTTCCCATCGACTCTTTTCATTTTCTTACGTTCAGCGGGATTATCAAACATAAGAGATTCATCCATTGCGTAACTAAAAATTTTCTTTAGAAAGCTTACCTTACGATTTTGTACATTAGCAGAAGCATCGGCATGATATTCATTAATATAGCCATTTACATGTTCCAGTGAGATTTCATTCGCGGGGATATCTTTAAAAAAGATCTTAATTCTTTCTAAGTCATTAACCCAGTTACTAAGTGTACTGTCTGATGGTTTCTCATCATTAGTGATCCGCAAAAATAACTTATCTAAATGTTCTGAAAGAGGGAGGGCTTCTCCATATTGTCCTCCCGAGTCAATAATTAATGAATTAACAGAAACAGATTTTTCTGGTCGCATAATATTGTTGTATTCTCTGGCTATTGCGATAGCTTTTGCTTTATCAGCACCAATGCATTTTCGAATACCATTAGTCAGCGTTAAGCGATACTGTTTTTTGGATGAATCGTAATACAGAAAGTCAGGTAGATGCCTAAATTCCTTTCTTCTTGGTCTACTGGCCATATCACGAAGCCCTTATTAACTCATCGACACATGAAGAAATAACGGACTCGATACCCCAACGTTCGGATGAATATACCCAAACAGAACAATCAACGATTTTGCCTTTTAATAAGCCAGTTTCTACCCATTTTTTTATGGTTCTATTATCTGGAATAGAACCTATTTCAAATTCTCGTTTAGCCCACGCACTAGCTTTCATCAGTTTTCCGCTCATTTTGGTCTTGCCTCATCATTAATAAAATAAGTCGGTCTGCTGTATCACAGGAGTGTTTGATTTCAGCGTCAGTGCATGGTCTATTTCTTACACTGAACGCTAACCGACCTAATTTAATATCAAAACTTGTTAATAATTGGTTCCCTGGTTTCCAAGGTGTTAATAATTTCATGGTGGTCATCCATTGGTCTTGAATAAACCACCATGCTAATAACAACGAAAAGTAAAAACTGATTATGCTTAATCAACTTTTTACCCGAATAATTTCCTCCACTGGATAGCACTCTGCAATTTTCCCTTTGGTCGCGAGTAATTCCTTATCAATTAAACAATTTTGTTCATCAGGATAAATATAACCGTAGGGTTCAAACTGACAATTCACCGAGCTACATATCAAAAGGAATAAACCAAACATTATTGTTTACTCCTTTGTTGCTCAGCAGGAGTGGGTTGAAGTTCAATTTTGACGTGTGCTGGAAAGTCGTATGAAACATGGCAACGTCTATCTGTTGAAACAAAGCCATGTGTACCATCAGGTAATGTGATCTTTACGGCTTGGTCTTTTTGTTGAGAGTGTCTTAGCATTGGTCTTGCCTCTTTGTGACATGTCACGCTAATGAATGATAGCTGTATTTATAGGATGCCCCAGTTGTAGCAATAACGCTTTCTGCATTGATGAAAGTGCTTGCTGTTCTTGCTCGGTGACATTTTTTGTTGATGCCGTAGACCATTCGATACTGCATTTATTTGTCGTTTCATCATGAGTGATGACAACTTCTAACTTCATGGCCATAACGTTTATCTCCTGATAATGCGCCCAAGAAAGGGCGCTATTATGAATTAACGAACCATTAATGATCGGTCACCGACTTCTAAGTGAGCACCAGGTATTTCAATTCCGTTTTCAATCGCTTCTTTGATGCCTTTTTTATCAGGTGCGGTGATGGTTTGAACATCAACCAACTCATCTGGCAACAAAGCTTCATTGTCGATAATGACTCGAACAACGCCAGCTCTAGCTGTGAATGTATTTTTTGTTGTTTTTAATTTATCTAATCCTGAAGCTAATAAGCAGTTGAGAGCATATTTCTTTAGATTTTTAGCTTGGTTTTCGAATGATTTTTTACGATCAGATAAACGTTTAGATTCCTCATCCAGTGTTTTAGCTTGACCTTCGATATTGCGAACGTGGTGCATAATTGCATCCAATTTATCACCTAACTCGCCCTCGATACCTTCCAACGTATCTGCGATATCTTCAGGAGAGAATTCTCCTTTTTCAACGAGTTGTTGTAATTTTTCGTAATTGGTCGCCAGTGCGATAGCAGTAGTATTGGTCATTAGATTGCCTCTTCTTTCTGTTTAAGTTGGTCTGAGCACTCTTTTTCGATTTGATTTAATCGGCGTAACCGGCCAGATAAATATTTCTCGTATTCTTCGTCACGACGTTCTTGAGCTGATTTGATATGTGCAGAAATTTCACGCGTTAATGTAGATGCAATGCCTCGTAATTCATTCTCAGTAACAGCACTACGCATCACTTCCGTATGTTTAGTAAATTTCTCGTCTAATTCTTTACGAATGCGAGTAATATCTTCAGCTTTCTCGCTCGCATTTTTAATTTCAAACTCAAGCTTATTACTCGCTAAGTATTCAGGGTTATCATGCATACCCATAAAGACATCAGAGCTAAAGCCAAGCATTGATAGGGCTTTTTTGATGGCATCAGTTAGTGATTTTTTAATAGCTTCACCGTCAACCTTAATGCCATAGTTAGTTTGATAGCGGTATGGTGTTGCACCATAACTTTCAAACTCACCGCGGGTTTCACATTCGATGATGTACCAAAAACGGATCTTAATTGAGTGGTTTTGTTCGCAGAATAACGCTCCATCACCATCACGTAAAAAACGGGTTGCAACTTGTTTATTACGTTCATCGAGAACAGGTTCTACAAGAGGCTTTCCATCAATAAATTTTTCTTCAAGGACTTCATAACCCCAACCTTCACCAATAGGGCCGAATATTTCAGTCGCACGCATAAACATGTAGGTGCTGTTTATGCTAGTTCCTATAAATCCCATGCCTTCTAACGGCTTAGTAAAGCGAGGGTCTGTACGTTGTACACGCTTCCAAATATTAAGATTATTTGCATCACCTAAGTTAAGAACTTCCTCAAGCACACTCGCGCGTTGTTCAAAATTATCGTGCTGTACTGATGGTGTTTCAGGTTCTTTGGGTTCTTCAGTTTGCTCAATCACTTGAGCTGTTTCTGTCTTAAGTGCTACTTCTTGCTTTTTACGCGAACGTTTAGGCTTAGTTTCTTTCTCAACTGTATTTTCTTTGGATATTAAAGAGGCATTATCTGTTTGAGTTAACTTAGTAGTAATTTCTTCTTTTTTAATGTTGTTAGATTTGCTAATGCCCAAATGCAGATCAATCAACTCTTTTCGTGCATTAGGATTATCTAATAACTCAGGTTGTTTTTTACTTTCAGCTATTAATGCAAAAATCTTTTCACGAGGTATATCTAAGATGCCAGCTGTTGTGCGTAAATCCATTGACCAGCGTTTCCATGCTTTGTCGTCATCATCTATCAGCTCTTTGGCTTTCTTTACTTGAGAGGGAAGAACATTATTAGGATCAAAATCATCTAACAGCGCTAAGGCGATTTCAGTATCTATAGTTGTGTAGTTACGCTTGATAGAAGATATTTCTTCTTGTGGTTGCTCTGATTCTTCTGTCAGCCAGCTTTCACCTAGTGATTTAGCTTCTTCAACGGTGACATCTTCATTAGCAAACTCATAGATAGCCTGTGCTATTTCCATCGTTTGTTCAGCATCCATCAAAGATAACTTTGTTATTTCTGCAAGGCCTGTGGCGATATTACGAATTTTGGGATCTTCTGTGCCAGCAAGATATTTCAATGTAAAAGAGAACTCTTTGTTTGTTATTTGAGTCTTTCCAAATAACAGCAGGCTGGCGATACGAGGTTTTGTGGCTAGCTTTTTGAACTCTCTATATTCGATAGGTTTCCATTGAGTACCGTCATACTCATTTTCAACAGCAAATTTTTCATCGAAAGCATCTAAAGTAGGGCATGCAGAACCGTCAAGATGTTCGCTAATTAATGGCTCATCAGTATTAAAGTTATCCATAGCTTCTGGATATGCTTCAGATAATTTCACTACTGCAGTCGCTGTTGCCAGTTTTGCATTAGCAGTGCTTAACGCTATGGCCAACGGTACAGCACCATTGTTTGTACGAGCCTCGGTCGTAGGCTCAAATACACAGATAAAAGTTTTCATTGGTCTTGCCTCTTAGTAAGGGATTTCTTCGTCAGTTTTCGAAATGGGTTTGCCTTCCAAGCAGAGAAGCATTTGGATTTGATCTTCTAACAGGCTTGATTTCACTTGGGCATCAGAAAGAATTTTTTCTTGCTCATTGCGTAGAAAATCAATTTCAGCGTGAACGAGATCAGTTTGAGTTGGCTCTTTAAAAGGAACATCAACAGTGTGTTCTGCAATAACGAAACCTAGTCCATCATTAGGATCGGCTTTAAATGCGTAGGCGTTATATTGATAAGAACCATCGAACTGTTTTTGAGCGTGAATATAGAGTGTGACGGTTAGGCTTTCAGGTTGTGCTTTCATAGCAACTCCTTTAAAATAACGGTGATCAGTGATTTATCATTGGTCTTGCCTCTTCTAGCGTTTGGTCGCGCTAGTAGAACTCTCGGTTAGCTTTGGTCGGCGACCCGAGGTAAAGGAACCCACTTCGGTGGGTTTTTTTACGTCTGTAACTTATTGCTCGTCTTTCCGAGCCGTCATGGTCATGTCTTTGTAGCTTTGGTCTTAAATATTCCCTAGTGCTGAATAAGAAGGTCTGAACACTTACCTAAACACTTGCTGTGTTGTTTTTGTTGTTAGTAAATCTACAAGTTAAAATTGAATATTGCAAGTCTATTTTACAAATAATTCTTGTAATTATATATAAAAAAAATTACAAGAGTTATTAAGCTCCTGTAATTTAATTTGAATTTTATGAAAGGATTTTAAGCGTAACGCTTGTATGTTCTAGATTGACTGAGGAGGACTTTACCAAAAATGAAGAATTGGTCTTCATCTTCTTTACCAATATCCCAATCTCGGTAATTGGGATTATCAGAGATAACGGTTAATTTATTCTTTATCATTTGAAGTCTTTTAATGTGCAATGTTTGACCAAAAATGAAAACGTAAATGCCATCACCATCAAAATAATCTATGTGAACATCTATGAAAACTTGGTCTCCTGGTTCAATAGTATTTTGCATACTATCACCAACCACAGTGATCATTTTTATATTAGCGCTAGGTCTGTTGCCAAATAAACGGAGTGCTTCATCAGATGTATATTCAATAGCTCTAATTGTTTCAATAAATTCACTTTTATTAATAATGCCAGGGCCTGCGCTTGCTTCTATATCAAGTAGTTCAACAAGATAAGAATCACTCTTACGGACAACTGGCTTATTCATTACTTCAGTTGAAACATCACTCATAAAAAACCAATGTTCTGGATATCCTGAGATACTAGACAATGCTGTTAAATTATTACCCCTAGGTGCTGTTTTACCGCTCACCCAAAATTGCACTGATTGAGGGCTAACACCGAGCCTACGAGCTAATTCTGATTGAGACCAGTTTCGCTCGGTTAGTATTTGGCTAATACGTGTAGCTGATACTTCATTCGGATTCTTTTTCATAAAATTATATTACAAGCTTTCCTTGTAGGGATCACTTCAAGAAAAACTTGATATTGTTGCGTGTTTGATTGTAAGATTAACTTGTAATTCAAAAAGGAGAAAACAATGACACCTTGTATAAAAAACAAAATTATCAATCTAGCGAGCCAATCAGAGATTGCTCGACGATTAAATACGAAGCCTCAAACAGTGCATTTATGGTTTAAAAATGGCGTTCCTGCTCCGAAGGTTTTAAGCCTGTGTGAGTGTTTAGGATGGCAAGTGACACCTCATGAGGTTGCGCCAGAAATTTATCCTAATCAGTTTGATGGGCTTCCTAAATCATCATCAGTATTACAGGTATCAAATTAAAAAACTGATTATGCATAATCAATTTTTCTAGCGACAGGAGACGCAAAAATGAATTTTGATATCAACATTATCAGAGCTGAAATTGAAGATTGGGCGGTAGAACAAGGGCAAGAACATGTTGCCATTGAGATTAGCCGAGCTTATTTACGATTAGTGGTTAATCAAGAACATGGTCGATTATATGCCATTGAGGATCAAACTGGTAAGGCCGATTGGAAAGCAATCAATAATAACCGGCAACAGATATTTCGCTGGTTAAGAGGTGATTCTCGTGCATCTCAAAGGAAGATTGCTGAGTTAATGCCTGCGATTGAAATGGCACTACCGGCTTCGAGGTTAGCTCGAGTACGTGGAGATACGAAAAACTATTTAGCAACCGTGGCTATTCAGCGTTTTGCTGATGCTATGACTGAAATCTTATTAGAAGGTCGTGACATGTCACACCAAATAAACAATGTAGTACGTGCATTAAATGAGATATCACGCCCGACCAGCGTGCATTAATTCAAGAGGCAAGACCAATGATTAGATCAACTGAAAAAATTACATACCGTAATGGGTTTATGCTGAATGATAAACCTGCCCATATATCAGAAATTAGGGATATCTTTGAGGGTAGACGTGTTATTGCGTTGTTAGTTTGGGAACAGTATGAAAAGCAAAAACAAAAATTACTGTCGAAGAATTTAACCCCTGAGCAGTACCAAAATGCTTGCCGTAATATTGCTAAAGCACTGGGGGTGTAAAGTGAGAGCATCTGATTTGTTATTAGACTTTGGACGTCCAGTTGCTTATTTCCCTGGGTTAGTAAAACGTTTGGGCAGTGTAAATGCAGTAATATTTTTTAGCCAAATATTTTATTGGCAGGATAAAGCTGACTCTAAATTAGGTGTTTATAAAACATCAGAAGAAATTGAATCTGAGACGGGTTTAAGCTACCGAGAACAGCTTACGGCTAGAAAGCATTTAGTTAGCAGAGGTATTCTGGTTGAGACTAATAAACGCTTAGAGCATAAGATTTATTATCTAATTGACTGCGAAAAATTAGATTATGTCATGTCACAACCTATTGAAAATGCCCCAAATGCGCAAAGCGCAACTGGGGAAAGTCACAATAGTGATTTCGCGGAACAACAAAACGAACGACCGCGACAAGACAAAACTGACGGTAGCGATGAAACAAATCCGCAGTTCGATCCTACAGAGATTACTACATATATTACTACAGATATTACTGAGGGTACGTCAGGAGAACCTGACGACAACAAATCGTCACCAAAAATTAAATTGAATTATGAAAATATTATTAATTCATATCACAATATTTTGTCTGATATGCCAGCTATCAAAGTAATGACTGATGAGCGTAAACGGAAGCTAAGAAATTTCTGGATAAAATTTAAATTCAATCAAGAGCGCTGGGAAAATTATTTATCGTATATTGCCAGTAATTGTCGATGGATGATGGAGGATCGAGATAATGGGCGAGGGGGTACATGGCGACGTAAAAATTTAGATTATTTAATTACGGAACGTTGTTATGTTGCGGTCAAAGAGGAACGTGCTAATGACAAATGATTATTTCACCCCTCCATACAATCTTGAAGCAGAGCAGGCTGTACTAGGTGGCTTGATGATCAGCACTGACGAAGATAAGCGTCAACATGTGATATCACTAGTTAAATCAGGATCATTTTATTCAAGACCTCACAGTCGAATTTTTACAGAGATTGTGAAGTTAATAAAATCTGACTACCCAACAGATGTCATTACAGTTAGTGACTCTTTAACACGTAGTGGTGATTTAGAAAAAGTTGGGGGATTTGCCTACATAGCGGAGCTTTGTAGATTACCTTCAGTTGCTAACATTGTGAACTACGCTCGGATTGTACGAGATAAGGCGATACAGCGTTATGCTATCAACAACCTTAATACCTGCGTTGAAATGCTAATGGCGAATGATGGTCTTGATATCAACAATAAACTATCAAATGTTCAGCAGGTTGTATCAAGCATTGTAGAACATGCGAAAACAGGAAAAAGCAAAGGTTTAAGGCCTGCTCTAGATGTTGTTGGAGATTGGCTTGATGATGTTGATAGGCGCTTTAGTGATCCTAAAAATGCGGTGGGTTTTACTTTGGGTATAGAGTCACTGGATGAGTTAATGGCTCCTAAGCAGGCATTAAGAGGATCATTAATTGTTGTTGGTGCAAGACCCAAAATGGGTAAAACCGCATTTTATAATCGTGTTGCAACTCACTTTGCATTAAACCACCAGTTACCCACATTGCTTTTCAGCCTTGAAATGACAGACCGTGGGATCATTGAACGAATGATCTCTCAAGAAGGCGATGTATCTGCAGATATTTTTTATACAGGTACACATGATGATATGGAAATGGCTAGGGCATTAGCCAGAGCAAAAGAGATTGCAGAATCGAATATGTATATCGATAGCACTCCTGGTATTGATCTTAACCATATCATTGCTGAATGTCGCAAGGTTAAACGAGCTAAAGGGCAAATAGGCCTAATAGCGATTGACTACCTGACTCTTATCAAAGCTGGGCAGGCTGAACGTCGTGATATTGCATATGGTGATATTACTACGGGGTTAAAAAATCTAGCAAAAGAAATGGATTGTGTTGTCCTGTTATTAACTCAACTTAACCGTAAATTGGAAGATAGGGCAGATAAGCGCCCGACACCAGCTGATAGCCGTGATACAGGGCAAATTGAGCAAGATTGTGATGTCTGGATTGGTTTATATCGTGATGCTGTTTACAACGATAATGCTGATAAATCTCTAATGGAAATTCTTCTTAGATTAAATCGTGATGGAAATACTGGTACCGCTTATGCTCAGCTGGTGAATTCTTATATTAAAAATATTAGTAAGGGGGAGGCGGAAAGATTAAGTTTTAAGAGGATGGAAAATCAAATAGGATATTCAAAAAAAATGACATTGGGTTTTTAAAGTGAAACGTATTGTAGCATTTTATTACTACAATACGTTAATTTTTTCTAAAAAGAATATTCTTCAATAAAATTATTATCAATTATATATTTTTGAATTTCTGAATATAATTCAGTGCAATTTAATGCACTTATTTTTAAGCAAAAGTCATTAACATCTTCTGAAAATGAAATTCCCATTCTAGGATTAAAAAGTTCTATTTTATTAATTAAATATGGTATATTTGAATAATGATTCAAAGTTAAATATATTACTATTTGTCTTATGTCTGTTAAACTAAATTTTCTTTCCCCAGATTTTATTTCAGTAAGTGTACCATCACAAATTAAATCCCCATAAGATTGGTTTATAAAACCACATCCGTCAAAACAAGGATCTATGCATATTTCACGGTTGTTTTTGAAGTGTTCATACATTAATTTAAATAATTTATTAACTTGAATCAATTCAACATTTTCCAATGGTAAAGAAAAATCTTTACCATAGCTAAAGTTTAATAAATATTGTAAGCATTCTTCCATTATAACTATAAATTCATCGCTCTTCAAAAATGAATTGTGAGATAACTTTTCAATATTATATTCTTTTTGAATTAACTTTCTTAACATAAAAAATGATAGAGTGTTAATTAATGCAATATTTTCTTTTCTATGCGTCGAAGGAATAGGATTGTATTCGGCGATTAGTAGTCCTCCATTAATTAGTCTTACATAGTTTTTAGCATTCGGTAAAACTTCATTCCAAAATGAAGTAAATTTCTTAGAAAACGTCACTTCAGAAATCATAAAGCATCCCCCAAATCTTTATTTTCTTTGCGTTTTGCTCCCCATGATTTATATAGTTTATCAATGAAATTAAATTTACTTTTATTGTGTTCTTGCCAATGTTTTCCTTCATCACCTAATAAGTATGATGCTATAATGAATAATCTTCTTTGCCATGAAGACATTGTGGAAAAGTTTCTTTTTAATTCGGATATCCAATAGAATGTATTCCATTTTGTCATCGCTTGGGTAATTAATAAGTTAATTAATAGGCTATCACTATTAGAGTTATATAAGTCTATTAATATAATTTGATTTTCTACAGTATTTTCTTTTGATAGTAGTCTTATTACAAATGAAATATTTAATTCTATTTTTAATATAAATGAATCATTTTTAATTAGCTCTATAATTTTAGTATTAATGAATTTTTTGGTTTCTGGATCAAAACGTTGCCAGCTAGATATAGCTATTTGGATTATTGTATTGAATATTGGATATAATTCATTAATACTATTAAACATAACTTTAAAAGCATCGGATAAAATTTTGTCAGATGCAACAGTTAGTGATTTTACTAACTGTTTTGTAAATGGTTGATTAATTTTTGACTTCTGTAGTTCGTCACTTAACATTCCGAGCAAATCAAAGTCTTTTAATGAGTCTTTTATTTCTTCATATTGTTTATCTGCATTTTGTGAATATGGATCATACCTGATAGGTAAACTCATAAATTTAGCTTTCATTGGAGAGTCTATATCTTCAGAACTACCAAATAACTTTGATTGGGTTAGAGATACAAATTCATCTTTAGATAAAAT
This sequence comes from Proteus sp. Marseille-Q3619, assembly GCF_965283115.1. NCBI lineage: Bacteria > Pseudomonadati > Pseudomonadota > Gammaproteobacteria > Enterobacterales > Morganellaceae > Proteus > Proteus sp. Marseille-Q3619. Next base: position 34,550 of record NZ_CBDIMP010000002.1, read on the forward strand.
ATTTGTTTTATGCTTTTGTAGAGTTAAACCTTCATTCTCCATCAATTTTTTACTGAGTAGAGTTAATATAGAATGAGCTTCTTCTCTGGTCTCGCAAAAGATAACAAAGTCATCGACATATCTTTTAAATTTAATACTATTTATTAATAATAAATGATCTAAACTATTTAGTGCTAATTCAGCTAATATCCTCGATGCTGGGCCACCTACTGGTAGACCATAAGAATTTGTACCAGAAAATATTTGCATCATTTTTTTTATTTTAGATGATATGTTTTTATGTGGGTCTATTCTGTCTAATGAATTCTCTAACCTATGATGATAAATTCGAGTGTAAAAATCCGCTATATCACATGTGACTATAAAATTAATTTTTTCATCTGATTTAGCTAGCTCTAAACTATCTTCTTGAAATTTCCTCCAATTTATATTTTTACAGAATAAAGCCCCTGAAGCAAAGTCAGGTGCGAATCTATATGAGTAAACATGTGTGCTATCAACTCTATTATTTTCAATATCAGATGCTAGAAACAAGACTAATCCTAAAAAATAAGCATTCCAATATGGATCTATTTGAGTTGCCCATCGATATCCATTGTATCCTACGGTGGAGCATGTACTTATATTTATTGGTGGACATTCATTTATATGTTCTGTGAAATTCTTATGTGTTTCTTTTAAAGATGTTAAAATTTCTGAAAATATATCATCGAACATTCTTGTTTCATATGGATAAGGAAAAATATCAGTATCACCAAAATTAATGATATTTTTAAGAGCTAGCGCAAAAGATGATTTTGGTCATTACTTTTATATATAAATGTATTCTTATCTATTATTTTTTTAGCCATGATATTCTCAATTTTTAATATTGTTGTTTAATTTTATTATAGTAATAATATTAAATTTATTATACAATAATAATTGGTCTGAACACCCAATCCTAAACATTTGCTGTGTCAACTGAGACCCAAGTATGGCACAGCATAGTTTTATCAAAATGTCTAACGATACTCTTGTACCGGCTAACCCTGTTACGAGAGATTTTCTGCATTCAAAAATCAAGTGTGGTGATGTGCTTTCAGCTAATTTTAAGAAAGCTCGTAACCCTCGATTTCATCGTAAATACTTCGCATTACTCAACTTAGGCTATGAATATTGGGAACCAGTTGGCGGTACCATTTCACCTGAAGAAAAAGAGCTTGTGCGTGGTTACATCACATTCCTTTCATATTACACGGATAATGCTGACGCGCTTTTATCCGCATCTGATATTTATCTTGAAGAAGTCGCACAAGATCGTGCGCAAAATATCTCAGCAACAAAATCATTTGATGCTTTTCGCTATTGGGTTGTAGAGCAAGCCGGTTATTACGACACATTTGAAATGCCTGACGGTAGTTTACGTCGTATCGCTAAATCAATCAGCTTTGCAAATATGGATGACCTAGCATTTAGCGAACTCTACAAAGCTACACTCGATGTGCTTTGGAATTTTATCCTTCGTAAGCAATTCTCTACTCAAAAAGCTGTAGAAAATGCAGTATCTCAATTATTAAGTTTCACATAGAGGCAAGACCAATGATCAAATCAAAGACCAAAGAAGAAAAGAAATGGCTATCAGATGTAGCGGAGCTGGGTTGTATTTGCTGTCGCAATATGGGGCTTGGGGCAAGTAGAGCGGAAATACATCATGTTAGGACTGGGCAGGGAATGGCACAGCGAGCCAGTCATACAGATGTTTTACCACTATGTCCTCCACATCATAGGGCGTGTTATGAAACCGGCTTTCATGCATCACCTAAATCATGGCAAGAAATTCATGGTACCGAAATTGAGTTATTAGAACAGACTAAGCAAGAAGTAATGGAGTTACGAGCATGTCGAGTATAAAGAGCATATCAGATGGGTTAAAACTTGATGATGATCAGGTTGCATGGATCCAGCCTTGGTTATCAAAATTTGGAGCATGGGTATATTCAGGGAGGATAGAAAAAAGGCAAAGCAGTATTATTGCTGAATTTATGGAGACAGTAGAAAGGCGTGATTATCCTGAGCGAGAAATGTGTAATGACGACGATGGTATGTTGATCGCTAAAGTGGTCGATAAAATTTATCACATAGACAGAATAGCGTTTACGCTCTTATTACTGCGTTATGCCTTTGGTAGCTCAGATCGCGCTATTGCTCGTTATTATCACCATATCGTGAAACCGCGCCAAATGATTAGACGCAATAGAACGGTAGAATATAGAAAACCTTCTATGTCTACATGCAGAAGAGAAATTGAGGACATCATTAGTTCAGCCGAATATTTAATTTACCCACATTTAAAAGATGCATTTAAAAAACGTGAAAAAGAGTGGAAAAGTAAAAATAATAGCAAGAACGTGTTGACTTCTTTGAGCCAATGATCCACTATTTAAATATAAGTTGCCGTTTTTATACAGTGACCAACTAACCCAGCCTAAGCGCTGGGTTTTTTTGTATCTAAAACAGATAAGGCTTGCTGTTTCCTTTGTTCAGAGTTACATGTGTGTTCACGACCAATAACTGACCAAAGGTATTAAAATATCATGTTAAAACATAGTGATATGACAGAAGAGGCAAGACTTGTTTTTGAAGTTGTTCCGCACACGATGGAAGTTACAGTTGGCGAAGTTGCACAATTTACTTATTTAACTGAGCCACGTTGTCAATTGATATTAACGCAGTTGGCGATGGCGGGGCTAATCAAAGAAAATATCAAAGAAAACACATTTCAAAATATCTAATACTGTGAAAATGGGCGACTGTAAAAGTGTTGGTAGCACCTTTACAGTCATTTGCCCGTTCTGGTAGATCACGGACAAACTAAAGCCCACTGCTTATGTGCACAAAGCATGGTGAGCTTATCAAAAAAGGTTCTCCTGATCTATGAAAAATACTGTGAATTTAAACAGTGTGAATTTAGTCAATGATGACTCACTCAGCTATATAAAAACACTTCCCGATAATTGTATTGATTTAATCGCAACTGACCCGCCTTACTTTCAGGTGAAGTCTTGTAGTTGGGATAATCAGTGGGAAAACGTAACATCATATTTATCTTGGCTTGATGAAATGCTTGCGGAATTTTGGCGGGTATTAAAGCCTAACGGTAGTCTTTATATCTTTTGCGGTTCGAAACTAGCGTCAGATACAGAATTACTCGTCCGTGAAAGATTTAATATTCTAAGTCACATTATATGGGCTAAACCATCAGGGCCTTGGCGCAGGGCATGTAAAGCTGATTTACGCAGTTTCTTTCCAAGCACTGAAAGAATTTTATTTGCTGAACATTATCAAAGCCCATACAAGGGTAAAACCAGTGTCTATCTTCAGCAATGCAAGGCGCTTAAAGAAAACGTATTTAAACCTTTGATTGAGTATTTTAAATCTGCACGTGAATCATTAGGAATAACAGCAAAAGAAATAAAACAGGCAACAGGTAAGCAGATGGCTTCACACTGGTTTAGTTACAGCCAATGGCAACTACCTAGTGAGTCTGATTACAAAAAACTGCAGGAGCTGTTTCAGCGTGTAGCAAGTGAAAAGTTTAGTAGTAATCCTTTAAATCGTGATCATACTGATTTGATAGAGGTGCAGGCTTCTCTTAGTCAAGAGTACCAGGAGCTTGCTGAACAATATCAATTATTACGTCGTCCTTTTTCTGTCACCGTTGATGTTCCTTACACCGATGTGTGGACGTATCCACCTGTGCAATATTACGCAGGTAAACACCCTTGTGAAAAACCAGCAGAAATGATGGAACACATTATTCGTTCAAGCAGTCGCGAAGGTGATCTGGTTGCTGATTTTTTTATGGGGTCAGGTGCAACACTAAAGTCTGCATTAAAGTTAAATCGTCGAGTTCTTGGGGTTGAACTTGAGAAAGAGCGATTTGAACAAACCACACTGGAAATAGAACAGTTTAGATTACGAAAGTAATTATGACTAAGTCCAACTTTTATTAACTAATAAGCCCCAAGCTAAGGGGGAGGTATGAAGAAAATGCCATATAAAGACCCCAATAACTATAACTGGCTTGTGGGCATACTTATCAGCGTCATGACTTTGTTAGGCACTGCAGCTAGTTGTGCATATAAAGCGTTGAATGGGGAGCATATAAGTTGGGGAGTATTTTTCCTTCAAGTTATCGTCTCTATTTTTGCTGGCGCAATGGTGTACTTAGCGTCTAGCTATTATGAGTGGGTTCCAGAACTCGCTGGTGGTATTGCTGGTTTAGCCGGTTGGTCTGGAGCTGAGTTAATTAAAACATTAGAAAAACGGTTTTTAAGGAAGGTTAGCGGTGAGTAAATTTGTATTTAGCACACGTAGTGAAAAGAATATGCAGGGTGTTCATCCTGATTTAGTCAAAGTAACTCGACGAGCACTTAAATTAACAGATGTCGATTTTATAGTTATTGAAGGAAAGCGTAATGAAGCTCGTCAACGTCAGTTGGTTATTAATGGTAAAAGTCGAACGATGAATAGTCGGCATCTTACTGGTCATGCCGTGGATTGTGCCCCTATTGTGAATGGCTCAATACCTTGGCAAGAATGGCCATACTTTAAAAAAGTGGCTGAAGCGATGATCCAAGCAGGTAAAGAGTTTGGCATTGATGTTGAGTGGGGCGGTAATTGGGATTCATTCAAAGATGGCCCTCATTTTCAATTAACGTGGAAATCATATCCAGCATAACGTCTATGAATATCACCAAATTACTCGCTGGTAGTTGTGTGGTGTTGGTGTTCTGGCTCTGGTGGGTAATAGATGACTATGGAACGTTAAAAGCGAATCACAAATTACTTACTAGTTCGTTCAATGAGCAAGTCAATATCAATCAAGATTACCAAGCACGCATAAAATCCCTTCATGACCTCGATGTAAAACATACGCAGGAACTCAATAATGCTAAAACAGAAATTAGCCGGTTACGTGATCTTAGCGAGCGTCATCCTGAGCGGGTGTACATCAAAGCCGAATGTCCAAAATCCGAAGGTGTTACCACCTCCGGCATGGATGATGCAACCACCGCCCGACCTACTGACACCGCTATCCGAAATTATTGGTTACTCCGAGAACGAATTGCAGAGTCAGAGCAAATGATTAAAGGGTTGCAGGAGTACGTGAGAACAGAGTGTAACGTTGATTATTAATTTATGATGTGCATTCAAAAATACTATCAGGCATTGAGATTAATGGCTGATAAATAGAAGCAACATATAACCATGTGATAAGCATTGAACCTAGAGCAAAACATATATATATGAAAACTAATTTTAAAGTGAATTTCTCATTTTTTTGGGGTTTTATCGGAAAGTGATTAGTAAAGACATCATTGATAAAGAAAAAAAATAGCATAGCGATAAGAATAGCACTTACATCATATGGGTTAACTTGTAGCTTAGGATATTTACATGATGCCCTGATTGCTATAAGGAGAATTAAACCATTTACCACTGTATAAGCTGCTAAGTTTGATACTATGATACTAATTCTTTTACTAATTGATGGTACTTCATCAAAAAAATCATTTAATTTTTCGGCATATCTATTTATTGGTTCAATTATTTTACTAATCTTCATTAATACATTCCTTAAATTAACGTTTAGCAAGTCAATATAACTCATTACAAAGCTTATTTTAACGAATGGGCTTTTTAATAGGCTAAGGAGATAAACACAATGGCAAAACCGGATTGGGGGATGCTACAACAACAGTTCCTCGCCGAACATGCTATAACAGGAATATCCTCTAAAGAGTGGTGTGAACTAAAGGAACTAAATTACGCAACAGCACGACGATATATCAAAGTATCCAGTGCGCAGAATGCGCAAAAAACTGCGCACAAGAAATTGCGCACTGCGCAGAAAAAAGAATGCGCAAAAGAGCTAATGCGCAAGAGTGATATACCCGATGTGCAGAGTAATGAATCCAGTAATGCGCATGATGATGAAAACACCTTTAGTCTACGCAATTACGGGTTAACTGAACAACAGGTTAAATTTGTTAGTGAATACCTTATCGACTTAAATCGAACAGGAGCATATAAGCGAGCTGGTTATAAAGGCGAAGGAAATACAGCTTATGTAAATGCTACTCGCATGCTAAGAAATGCTAAGGTTTCAAGAGCAATCACTGACGCATTAGCAGAACGGGAACGCAGAACAGAGATAACCCAAGATGCCGTATTAAAAATGTGGTGGGATATCGCAACGGCAGACGTTAACGAGCTGGCCGAATACCGTCGATTATGTTGTCGTCATTGCTGGGGCTTTGGTTTCAATTACCAGTGGCGTGATTCAATAGAGTTTGAAGATGCCATTAAAAAAGCGCTTACAGCCAATAAACCGCCTCCACAAGATGTGGGTGGCTACGGTTACGATGAAACATTAGATCCAAATCCTGATTGCCCTCGTTGTAATGGTGCTGGTATTGGTCGTGCGTATTTCCATGATACGCGTGATTTAACAGGGCCAGCGCGTCGAGTATTTGCCGGTGTGAAAGAAGGGAAGTTTGGTGTCGAGGTTATTACTCGTAATCAAGATGAAGCGCTTAAGATGGTTGCACAGCATTTAGGTATGCTGAAGAACAAGACGGAATTAACGGGTGCAGATGGTGGGCCTATTCAAACGACAGGGATCGACTTAAGCCACTTGAGCTTTGAACAATTAAAGAAACTGAGGAAGTATAAAAAAAATTAATATATTATGTTTGTTTGTCACAACTTAATTATTATTCAATAAGCTGTATAAATGGGATTTTTAAAATGAAAGAAAAATGTATTATATTACTTTTTTGTATAGCGATTCCTTCGCCTCTGTTTTTGTTGCCGTTTGGAGTTATTTCATCATATATGGCATTGTTTATCATGTTTTTAGTTGCGCTTGCTTTTACGGCATGGCTTGGTGAGACATCTTTATCATTTCCATATAAATACACTATTTATATAGGTTTTATTATTTTCATTATATTCGTGTTAGGAGAGCTAGTTT
>NZ_CBDIMP010000003.1:0-3149 GCF_965283115.1 Proteus sp. Marseille-Q3619
GATTTTTTTTTATTAAACTCATCAATATAAAATCGATCACTTTTATTTTTATTATCAATGCATTCCATAAGAATCGCTCTAAAAGCGATAAATTTTTCTTCATAATTTACATTATCATTTTTTATGGCTGATAACTTCGAATAGTTATTAATGAAGCTTTCCAAGTCTTCATTTCCATAATTTTTCAAATTAAGATTCAATTTATTTTCTATATTCTCGAAAAAAGGTTTGATGTCGAATTCAGTAGCTATGGAGCTATCTTGAAAATTAATTTTATAAACGATATGATCATCAACTACATTAAGTTTAAAGTTGTTTTTATATTGCCCATCAGCTAAGTTACGCAATTCAAAAAAATACTTATTTTTATCTATAATAGATATATCTTTATCAAAATAGATATCACGTATAAGTGTAAGTGCTTTTTTTTCATTACTCAACCCTAGCCAATCTTTTATTTTTTCCCAAATACTCATTGCATCAGATGGTTTATGAGTATCCTCTAGTTTAGTTAGCTTTTCTTGGCTTATTTTTGCATTTGAAACATTTATAATCATAATTATTTACTCCATCCATAAAAAATCAATAAAGAGTAAATATAAGAAAGAAAATAAATTTTTAATATAAAGAAACGACTTTATTTTTAATGAATATTTTCATATAAATACATGCTTTTAGAAATCAAGATGATAAAAAGCTTAATATAATAGGTAATGTAATCGCAGCAAACATTGTTTGAGAAGTAATGATCCCCGCCATAAGTTCAGAATCCCCGCCTAATTGTCTGGTTAAAATATAAGAAGTGGGTGCCGTTGGTATCGAAAAGAAGATAACCAAAAGCATCATGACTAACGGAGATAAATCTAAAAAGTAAGCAACGCTATATGCTACTATCGGCACAATAAGCAAACGAGTAATCGTATTTACTCCAATCATTTTACTTTCAGCTTTTAGCGTCGAAAGATGTAATGCTGCCCCTATACAAATAAGCCCCAAAGGTAAACTGGTTGCAGCTAATAACTTCAAAAACTGATCGCTACCAAAAGGAAGCCCAACTCCTGATAGATTTATTATGATCCCAATAACACAAGAGATAATTAAAGGGTTTTTTATGATAGGTAATATTAGTTGACGCAATGTCACATTTTGCCCAGCGGTTAAACAAAGAACCGAAGTGACATTTGATAGAGGAACCAGTGTTGCTAATATCAAGGCGGCTATTCCTAATCCTTCAATACCAAATAAATCAGCGACAATTGCTAAACCTAAATAAGTGTTAAATCTAATATTACCTTGAACGATCGCACCAAAGCGCCCAGCAGACCAACCTGTTATCTTTTTCAAAATAACACACAAAATAGTGACAATAATGACTACAGAAAAAATAGCCCCAGCGAGGTGAGATAATTGAGGATCGGATAAAGGAGCATTTGCCAAGCTATTGATCAACAAAGCAGGAAAAAGTAAAAAATAGTTAAGTTTTTCAGCTCCCACCCAAAATGCAGGCTCAAAAGTTTTATTTCTTCTTAAAATTGCACCTAGCGCAATTAACGCAAATAGCGGCCATAACGTTAATAACACATTTTGCATAATATTTATCCTAGAGATATCGTTATACTTTACAATATCGTAACATCATGTGGATTACCATTTTATATAATTAATATAAAAGCTAATTCAAAAAATGATAAAAATAAATTTATACCGCATTTTAAGAATAGCTTTTTTATTATTAGTCTATTATAAAAACCATCCTTTAAAGATGATTAAAATACAAACAGCTAATCTAAATCAATGCACATGCGGTAACAAGGTAAATTTGCTTTTGCTAAATCAGAATAGTAATCACGTTCTTCTAATACTTTAAAACCCTGTTTTAAATAAAATAATACTGCATTAGGTGTGGCATCTAAAAACAACTTGGATTGACCTCTCTTAATTGCCTCATGTTTCAGCTGTTTTAAAATTAGTCCTGCAAATCCTTTTCCCATGTATTCAGGTAATGTAAAAATGGCCTCAGCAAAACCAGTTTTAACATCTAAAAAACCTGAAGCAACAGGAATATTGTATTCTTGATAATCAATCACATAAAATGGATTTTCAATAATAGCCTGCCGATATCCTTCAGGCATTTTATCAGGAGTCCAAGCGGCTAAAATCTCTGATGGATAAACATTCTCACAACCAAATCGCAACGCTTGATTTCGTAAATACCATAACCTTCTAGCTTCTTGTGGTTCAGCGAGTCTAAGTTGAATCATACTCATTTCCATCTTATTCATCAGAATTAACCGCCTCAAATTAGTGAAGCAATTTATTCTAGTAATGCTTTTTAAATTTTAATTTTTTAGTGTTACTTTTTTTAAGGGCGTGATATGTTTTTGAAGAAGGAATAATGTAAGGAAATCTTATGCCTAATTCAACATTGCCTTCATCATTAAGAAAAACCTCCTCTTTTGTTGCTGGTTCTCCACTTCCTTTTTATTATCGATTCATCTCGAGTGCAATTAGAGAAATCTACTTTTCCAAAATTTCACTTATTTACCCTAGTAGATCTCAAGCTGAAAATACACATCCAAAGTTAATTCTATGTAGTCATCGGAACAGTGCATTTGATGGTTATGTGGCATTAAAAGCATTTCCCGAAGCTCAAGCTTTAGCATCAATACAATTATTAAATAGTCGGTTAATGAGACTATTTTTTACGGGTATTCCGGTAGTTAGAAAAAAAGATAGACAGCGTTTGGGTATAAATAAAAATACTTTTTCAAGTCCTTCAGAGGCCGCGATTGCACATATAAAAGCAGGTGGAGATTTACTTTTATTTCCAGAAGGTAGTAGTGAGTGGGGTTTTCAGCCATTACCCTATCAAAGAGGGGCTGCCAGAATTATCAGAACATTAATCAGTGAGGGAGTGGTATTTGATATTATTCCTATGGGATTATTTTATATAGCCCCCGATAAATTCAGTTCAAACGTTGAGGTTTATATTGGTGAGACCATAAGTATAACATCACAACAAAACAATTTATCGATTAGGGAATGGGAGCAAAATATTCATAATGAGATTTCTATTTCATTAAATAAAGTTTCTGTTAACTGTCCTACCGTTGATATTTTTGAAAAAGCATCAAAGCATGCTTTTATTA
>NZ_CBDIMP010000004.1:0-2705 GCF_965283115.1 Proteus sp. Marseille-Q3619
CGATGTGAATGCGTATTATTTACTGAATCATCATAAACATTTTTCAATGTCACAGAATGATAAATATATTTTCCCTCATGATTTTCATTATTAATTTTAAAATCAAAAATAATATCTTTTTTATTACGTTTTATTGATGTTATTTCATCAAAACAATAATTAAACCTTACAACACTAGTTCCTAACTTATTAGTTTCATTAATAATAGTTTCAAATAATTTATTATAACTCTGTTCTAAAGAAGATCGTAAAATAACATAGCTATCATTGCCCTCACCGCCTTCAGCATAACCTTCATTTAATACAAGTGTATCATTTCCCCCTTTACCATATAAATGATCAACACTACCAGCACCATTTAAATAATTAGCCTCTTCATTACCCAAAATATAATCATCACCCATTTCACTGCCAATAACATTTTCAATACTGTCTAAATAAGCAATAACTTGCTGATCTTGTAACTCAATATTTGGCATTGTATCAATAAGTTTTTTCGAATAAAAACGCCCTTCATTTTGATAAAGATAAAGTTTTGAATGAAAACTTTGGCTATTCGTTTTATCTTCTGAATTTTGAAATTTAACGTAATTATGTTGTAAATCGACTTTATAACCCGTGTATTTGCCCTTAGTTTTTATCAGACGAAGTGTGTCATTTCCTTCTCGACCATAAAAACGGCTCGCATAATAAGGTGACTCTGATGTAAATACATTAAATACATCATCTTTTGAACCGCCACTTAATCGCTTAGTGCCATTATAAATATCGAATGTATTTTGAGTTATTGAGGGCGCTGCAATAATATCATTACCATTATGTGTGTTAAAATAAAGAACTGTATTCTCATGCCAATCCGAAGTATAGTATTTTTCAATATTATTAGCTTTTATTAATCCATTCTCTAATTTACTTTCTCCTAATTTATTAATCACATACTCTTTAGTTGTTTTACTATTCTTAAAAAAATCCTCATCCACTATCTCGCCAAAAATAACGCTCTCGTCGTCAGAAGCAATTTTTATTGTATACCGATTTAGCTCATTAACATAAAAATCCATATCAAAAATAAGCTTTTCATCTGTGGCAATCGCTTCTTTAGGTAAATAATATTTATACGCTGTTTTTTTGGCACTCAGATAAGGAGTAAGAGCTGAAATCTCTTCAGCTTCTTTTTGGCTCATATTTTGTAATATTCGCTGGGAAATAAAATCTTTTAAAGGCATTAAAATAGAATCGGCTGTTTCTTCTATTAATGTAGGAATAACTTTATAATAATAATATTCTTGATAAATCTGTTTTTCATTTGTATAAAAATAACTACTATCTGGACTTTGTTTTTTTATTTCTTCAAGATGAGTTAGCGCCTTTTTATCAATCATCTCTTCAAGTTGATTTTCGGTGTCTAAATATATTATCTCATTTTTCTTATCTGGAGTAATATCCCCCATAAGAAAGGCATAAAAACCATTATTTAATTCCTCCATAGGCGTAAAATTGGTTTGTTTTTTTGCCTCTTCAATTAATCTTACGGCACTATAAATTGAAGTTGCTAATGCAATCAAAGCACCAGCAGCAATACCGACAGGTCCTGCAATTGCTGAACCTGCAAGTATAGCTATAGAAATTCCTACAGTAACAAGCCCTGAAACAATAGCGAATGAACCATCAACGATATAATCAATTTTTCGCTTTTCATCAGTTTCACCAGAAATTCGGCTGAAATTATCATAAGCATGATAAATATCAAATCCAACTGAAAGAATATTAAGCGCAATCCCTACTCGCGTACTTATCTTGCTCGCATATTCCAAAGGATTGTGTCGATATCGCAATAATCCTTTTGCTATTGCAATTTCAATAATTTCAGAAACCCCATTAAATGTCATTTCAGACCACATTAATGACAAGTTAGTGATGATTTCTTTTCGTTGTTGTAAAGATAGATTGGGATTATTGAGTTGTTCGGCTAAAGAAAACGTATTATTAACAGACTGCCACATAGAATAACTAATATTAGCATAACCTACCTTACTCAATATTTTCATATGCCTAGGTATTTTTAATGAAGGTTTTCTAATGCTATCCCAATAATGTTCATCAAATGCGCGTTTTTCTAATTCTAAAATTTTAACCAATCGCTCATAGCTTACAAGGTAATCAATACGCTCAGCATCAATTGAAATTAACTTTTTTATATTTTCTTCTTTATTATTTAATAAACTTTTAATAATAGAAATAGCTTGTTTATCATCATCAGTTCCTGAAGCACTTAAGAAATAATCATTTATCTTATCCGCATCGAATGTAAGATTTGAATAATCATGATTTTTTTCAAAAATATCACTATGCTCTATTTTTTTATTATTAATTTTCGCACCTAAACTGATAAGTAGTCTTTTATCCACTTCAATGTTATGGATTTTTATTTTATCCTCTACAATTTCACTATTATTAAGCCCTAAGCTTAATTCAAATAAATTATCAGTTGATTTATTCTCATGTGATCTTTTTTGACTTAATGTTCGTACTTCGTTTATACCAACTGATGATAAAATATCTTTATTACTATTTAATGAGATTAAATAATCAACATCATTAATAGCAATATTATACTCTTTTTCATTTAAAGCTATTTTCAATAAATCAACCGTCAATTTATTTTTATTAGGTTCATTAAAATAATGAGAGAGTAATTCAATTGA
>NZ_CBDIMP010000005.1:0-2193 GCF_965283115.1 Proteus sp. Marseille-Q3619
GTTAATTAGCTCATCTTTATTATTTATTTTATCTAAATAGAAACGATGGAATTCAGATATATCTTTTATTGATTCGATATTAGGAAGGACAGATTCATAATTAAGTAAACGTTTTTCTCCCAATATATATATTTCATTTTCATTTAATCCTAACTTAGTAAATATAGAAATTATTTGACACAACATTTGTATATAAGTAACAAGTTTATTTTTATCTTCTAATGTTTTATCATCCTGTCTTACCAAGTCTCTAAAATCATCAATAGATAAATTTAATGTCCCGTTACTATCGAGATATTTCCATACAGCATTGGCAACACTTAAAGAAGGAAAGGATAAATGGTAACTTAGTATAGGCAAATAGCACGGAATAATTGCCCGTTCAGTGAATTCATCTACATTAAAATTCATTAACTCATTAAAGAGATTTTCCATTTTTTCTGTATAAGTCAAATCATATTGTTTAGCTGTCATTAAATATAGTTCTGAAATATTCAATTTATACTCTTTAATAAACTTGCAATAATTATCTATTGTATAAATTAAATTACCTGCATCATCTGATAAAGATTGTTTATTAATGGGTTTATTGAAAGGTTCAGGTAACATATCAAGTAATAAAGAAAGAGAATAAATATCTAGATCATGTACCGTTGCTAATAAATACACTCGATATAAAAGTGATATATTTTCTATAGAACAAGTAAATTCAGTTGGCTTGCCAAAAGCTAATTTCCACATAGCGACAATGCCAATATCATCGACATGAAATGCGCGTTTTAAGGTATTAATACGCATAATATCATCTGGAGATGATGAATTAAAATCAAGTGCTTTATTATCTGCAATAAATTTATTTTCGCCTAATGGAGGGGAATTAAATAAAACATCAAATAGCGATGAAGAGTTATTCAATGTGTATTGATTAATATTAGCACTATTAAGTACTATAGATTGCTCAACATTAATATTGTATTTCTCCATAATATATTGAACATGAAGAATAGAACGGATAACCTCAGAATCAATATTATTATCATTATTTTTTGTTTTAATTAAAATAATTAGATTATCAAAAGAGATCCCCGTTGCTTTATGCAAGCGAATAATCTTATTTAAGAACAACATATCTTTTGAAGATAATTCATTATCCTCTTTAAGTATATTAAATAATAGTGATATGTCTTCTTCTGGAACAGAATAATATTCTGATAGTAATTTTAAATTATTTCTTAAACTAATTTCCTTATTGCCAAAATTTTTCTCTATTAGTTCATCAATATTATCATCAGAGATTACCTCTGTTAAAATAGCATATAATTCAGGAGAAATAGATGAGCTAATCGTTGAGATCCATTCTGTATCTAAAATATCCAGATGACCTTTAGCTTTTACCAATTTATCAACCAAGCCATCACGTAATAATAATGTTTGTCGAATAGTTTCATAAGGTCGATGATAAGGATTTTCGCCCATTACGCGGTTTGTTGCTAGCTCTTGAAATAGATCTTTACCACTACCTAATTTACTTTGCAATGCTGTGGTTATAATTTGATTTGATAAAGAGAGGGTAGAAACTTCTTTATCCATATTATCTTGAGATAACACTAATTGCGCTAAATCAGGGCGACGTTTATCCAAGTGATAAATTGAATTTTCTGCATCTAAGGCTTTTGCTTCACGATAAAGTTCAGTTAAGTAACCTGCGGGTGAAAACATCGATGCCACAGATTTACTATCGACAAATAGATCCCCTTTTTCAGGGATCCAATCACCTAATGCTCGGCTTTGTACTGATTGTTGTTGAACACCTAACGCCACGGCATTTTGCACTTGTGGGTTATTACGTGCTAAATGATGAGCTTCATTAAGCTTATTAATTTTTGCGGCTTCTTGGGCTTCTTTATATAATGTTTTTGCTTCATGCCAACTAAGTTTCTCTTCACTCAGCGCGTGAATTTCATGAAGTGATAAGGGAGCTAGATCATTTAACGTGATATTTTCTACTGCATCAGAATTCATTTTCGTTAAAAGTGTATTAATGTTTTTCATTAAATATTTTCCTAATATAAGTTAATTTAAAATTCAGAGAATGAAATGTCGTTTCATCTCGAAAATTAAAATATCAAGAAAATAAAAATTGAAAATTGAATTTTTTATAATCTGTTATTGAGTTTTTTTATTCTTTGTCGG
>NZ_CBDIMP010000006.1:0-2084 GCF_965283115.1 Proteus sp. Marseille-Q3619
CTATATTAAAAGGAATTTAAGCTATCTATTATTCAAATTAACTAAATATACTTATTGTCCGTTTTGAGCAAATGCCGCTAATAAGTGTAAAGCCGAAGAGTAATAATCTGTATCTTTACTTAAATCAACATCTTCAATAGGTGTTTTCATCGTTAAATCTCTCACTGCCATCATACCGGGAGTAAGGTTGTATTCAGCGCGCTCTTGAGCATCAATACTTACCCAAGCAGGCGTCTTATAACGATCAAATTGCTGCCAATACTGCACAAAAGGTTGTAACGCTAATTCATCATGTGCCCAAGCTAAATAAAGCGGAATACGTATTGCATCAAAGCTAAATCGTGCAGGCCATTTTTCACTAGGCTCTATCTTTCCATCTGGAAACAAACTTACCCAGTCTGTTGGTAATTGATATTCACCAAACCGCATATTTCTAAGTAAAGACTGGCTATCATTAATTAACTCTTTCCAACGAACATCTTTGCTCGTGCGGTAAAAATCTTTCCATGCAGGGAAAATAAAATAGGATGGGTTAATAATAATTTCTTCTGGGGTTTTGAAGCCATTAATACCGGGTAAAAGTACAGTATAATTTTTTATCTTAACTAAAGTATGTTCCAAAATAGCGTGTTGAATAGAATCAGAAGCTGAAAGATAACTTTCATCATTCCATTTCTCACCCGCTTTTAATAATGCCCACGCAATTAAGATATCACCATCTGTTGCATTATTAGGATCAGGGGTATGTTCACTATTTTCGGGTTCATAACGCCATTTAAATAAGCCTAAATCGCCACGATAAAGAGAAGCCGCTGTCCAGTGCCATAACTTATTAAATGTTTCATGATCATCACTCATCACAGCCATTAACATGCCATAGCCTTGACCTTCAGAGTGTGAAATATTTTTGTTAGCGCTGTCTATAACTCGCCCATCATCCTGAATATAGCGCTCTTTAAACTGTTGCCATCCTACTTGAGTATCTGCTGCCTGTATTGAGGGAGAAACCATAAGCAACAAACCTAAAAAAAAGGTAGAAAATAGATAATGACAACGAGATAAGTGCCAAAAAGACATTGCCTTTCTCTCCTGCTATTGCCGACCGCCATCTTATCTCGGTCGGCATATTGCATATTATTTCAATATAAACTCAAAAGATAGCAACTATCTTTTGTGCTTCACTTACTTCATCTTCTTCTATGACTTCTGTTTTGGGTAACAATGTTTTTTCACAAAAGTCCCGCATCCAAGAAGAAAATTCTTCTTTTAACGCAGAATTATGGAGGCCATATTCAACAAAGGCTTTCATATATCCTAGCTTATTACCACAGTCATGTGATTTACCTACTAAGGTATATGCTTCAGCGACTTCTTTTTTCAATAATAAATCAATCGCATCTGTTAATTGAATTTCACCACCAACACCAGCAGGTAGACCATCTAATAATTCCCAGATAGCTTCAGAGAAAACATAACGTCCAACAACAGAAAGGTTAGAAGGTGCATCTTCAGGATTTGGTTTTTCCACGATACGACGAATAGGCGCCCAATTACCTTGAGGACAGAAAACACCTTCACAATCTACAACACCATATTGTTGCACTTGGCTCATTGGCACAGGTTCAACCATAATTTGGCTACGTTCTGTTTTTTCAAAACGTTTTATCATTGCTGATAAATTATCATGTTGAGGATCGCAATAATGTGAATTTAATAAAACATCAGGCAGTAAAACAATAAATGGATTATTGCCAATAACTGGGCGTGCACAACAAATTGCATGACCTAAACCTAAAGCATGGCCTTGGCGAATTTGAACAATCTTTACATTGCTAGGACAAATTGAACGTACTTCTTCTAATAATTTATTTTTAATACGCTGTTCCAGCATATTTTCTAATTCAAAACTGGTATCAAAGTGATCCGCAATTGAATTTTTAGAAGAGTGAGTAACTAAAATAATTTCCTCAACGCCTGCCTGAGCACACTCTTCAACAATATATTGAATTAAAGGGCGATCAACAATAGGCAGCATTTCTTTAGGAATTGATTTCGTTGCAGGTAACATACGAGTACCTAATCCA
>NZ_CBDIMP010000007.1:0-1525 GCF_965283115.1 Proteus sp. Marseille-Q3619
TTGAAACAAAGTTTCGATCTAATCTATTCATTAACATCAATAGCTAATCTATATGGTTACACCATGGTGTAACCATATAGATTCTCATAGTTCAATAAAAAGGAAAAGCCATCGATGAAAGAAACTGATTGGCATCGTGCAGATATAGTAGCGGCATTGCATAAAAAAGGGCTTTCGTTATCTCAACTCTCTGTCGAAGCAGGACTCTCTCCTTCTACTTTACGCAATGCACTTAGAGCACCTTATCCTCGAGCAGAGCAAATTATTGCAAAAGCGATTGGTATTCCAGCTGAAGAAATTTGGCCTTCTCGATATCAAAAAGGTTAAAACACACACTAATTTTTGAGATAAATTGGATAATAAGGTGATGAATAAATGAAGAAGATAATTGTATTAACTAGTATTGTTTTACTATCTGGATGCGGTGATAGCAATGAAATTCAGCAAGTTAAAGATATGGTTACATATAGTGATAATACGATTACCATTGGTAATGCGTTTGAACATCGATCTATGTGTTTAGAAGTAAAATGGGAAAAAATAAAAGATACAAGAGAGCGTAATATTGTACGTTATACTTGCATGATTAACCCGATTGATGTTAACCAATATATCACGAAAAAAATTGATCCTATTGAAAAAAATATTATTCAATTTATTGACAACCAAGCTCTTTCTTTTAATGAAAAAAATCGAGAAAATCAAATTACTCTTTTTTATCTTTCAAATGGAGAAAAGGCTTTAAAAGCGCTATCAGAAAGCGAGTTATTAGGGAAGTATAATACGCTAAAAAAAGAGCTATCCGATTATCTTAATGCAAATTATCAAACTGAAAATATAAGACAATTTAAATTTTATGATGATTTTGGTTTAAAAAAATCAACGTTATTTGTCATTGAACCACAGAATGAAGGTGGCTATCGAGTAAGTGATTTATCCATTAATGATTTATTACAAGATCCTTACATCTCAGAAAAAATAAATCAAATTACTATTGTTCAGCAAGAGGTCATTCACTTATTTTCTGCCAATAATTCTGAAATTGATATCAATGATGATAAAGGCTTTGAGTGTGGATATCGTGATACATTCCCTTGCTTACCGAAAAAAATAATTCGCTCAGCATTTGACAATATATTGTTAAAGCAAATGCCTTATTCTTTAGCAACAGCTGAATTCAAAGAGAAAATGATTGAATATCAACAAACTCGTGTACCAATGGACAAAAGAGATAAAAATTTTGAAAATTTAAAAGGAAGCATCCATCAACGTATAGAACAAACAATACATCCATTCCAAGTACAACAAGTCAAGCAATTTGTCGATTTCTCTCTAATAAAAAATCAACCTCCTGCATTATCTGATTGTCATTTTATATTAATACACAATGATGGTAGTGAAACAGAAATAACTAATTCAAATTGTTTTGATATGGCTTACAGCTCAGAGTGGAATAACCAATATAGTAAAATGATAAATGATTTTTATAGCAAGTATATTCATCCTGAAATGAAGAAGCTAGCCA
>NZ_CBDIMP010000008.1:0-1394 GCF_965283115.1 Proteus sp. Marseille-Q3619
GGCTCTTGAAATAAAACTCCATTTTTATCTCTTTTATAAAAAATTTTACTGTAAAAGAAGTAACATTATATTCTGCATAAAATCTCAACAATAAATTATTGTGACTATCTTTTATTCCAATATCAGATTTTTATTCTTAAATTTGATTTAAGGAAAGTTATAAAAATATAAGTCTAAAAAATAGACATTTTGATCGTCTTCACAATTCAGAAAAGATCGATTTGAAGTTTAACTCCGAAAATAATTATATATTGGAGTGATCTTCAATATACAAAAAACACCCTACTTGATGACAATAATAAGAGCTAATAAGTATGAACAGAATAAAGAAAATATCTTACGCCTGTCTCTCTGTAATGCTAGTGTCAGCAATATTCACCTCTACTAGCTTTGCAGAAAAACTTCCTAACTTACCTGTCACATTTAAAAGTGGGGCAGGAACAATCAACAAAAATGTTATTTATATTGGTTTAGGCACAGCAGGAAAATCTTGGTATAAGCTTGATCTTAATAATCAAACAAAACAATGGGAAAAAATAGCAGACTTTCCTGGTACACAAAGAGATCAGGCCATTGCACTAGCATTAAATAACGATATTTATGTATTTGGTGGTGCGGGAAAAGAAAATAAAGAGAGTGAAACTATTAGTGCACTCACAGAAGTTTATCGTTATTTACCTAAAGAAAATAAATGGGAAAAAGTGAATACGCGGGCGCCTTACGGATTAGTTGGGCATGCTGGTATTAATATTAACAACCATGAAGCTATTATTCTTGGTGGTGTTAATCAACAAATTTTTGATGGTTACTTTGTTGATTTAAACCGTACCAAAGAGAATGGATCTGAAAATAAAAAAGTCATCAGTGATTATTTTAATAAACCTGCGGAAGGTTACTTCTTTAATCGAAATATAATGGAATATAACGCTGAAAGTAATCAATGGCGATTATTAGGTGTTATGCCATTTAATGGAACGGCGGGTTCGGCATTAGCTTATGATGGTAATAAAATCACCTTAATAAATGGTGAAATAAAACCGGGATTACGAACCAGTGAAGTGCAAACAGCGATATTTAAAAACAATCAATTACAATGGAACACGGTAGCACAAAAGCTACCAAATCCTACACCTGATCAGCAACAAGACGGCTTAGCAGGTGCATTTGCGGGTTACAGCATGCACACCTTGCTGGTTGCTGGAGGGGCAAATTTTCCGGGTTCTCAGGCAAACTATGCACAGCAACATTATTTTGCGCATCAAGGACTAGAAAAAACGTGGCATAAAGAAATTTATGGCTTTATTAATAATCAATGGAAAGTCATTGGCGAATTACCTCTTCCTCTTGGCTATGGTGTCACTATCTCACATGATAATTCACTTTATTTAATTGGA
>NZ_CBDIMP010000009.1:0-1232 GCF_965283115.1 Proteus sp. Marseille-Q3619
TTCAATCTCTCTTCCATCAATAAAGAGTTTGCTAATATTAATAAAATAAGGTGAGCTATTTGATACTACAAGATTGTTATTCTTTGATGACCATTTTAACTCTTTGATTTCTTTTTCAATATTGTCATTTTTTAGAGATTGTGGTCTGTAAATCAACTTAATTCTATTTGTCATTGAATAACGCAAAACATTTTCTAAATTTTCATTGCTTGGTGCGACAAACTTAACATTGATCCAATACATGGATTCAATATCATTAGGCAGTGTTGTATTTTTAGTAACTTGTAGTGTATTTTTTTGTTGCGACATTAATTTAATTAATGGTGGAGTGATCACAAAATCTTGAGTGAGTTTGCCATTGAGATCTTCAACCCAGGATTGTAATAAATAATTAGTATTTTTATCACTGTTAAATGCAACAAAACCTTCATTTTTATTTGTTTCATTATAAACAACGCGAGTTGTTTCTAAACCAAATCCAGCAAAGCTTGATGTTATTGAGCTGAATATTAACCCCAGTCCTAAAAGTGTTTTTTTAAATTTCATCGGTAAATACCTTTTTAATAAAAGCAGGTTAACAGAATTATTAACCTGCGATTTTTTATTATTGATAAGTCAATGTATAATTCAATGTTGCATCAGCACGGCCAGCTTCTACGTTATTGCTTGTACTAACGTATTTAGCAACAAAATAAAGTGTTTTAGATTTAAGATCACCCGTATCTTTAATTTTATATTCTCTCGTTATATTGAGATCGAAAGGTGTGCTTAAATCATCTCTATCATAAATATGGATACCAACATTTTTTGCTGTATTCGAACCATTAGGATCATCTAAGGCTAAGATTTGATCTGAGCTACTATCTGTTTTACCTTCTAGCTTTAATTTTACAGTACCTTGTGGTGGGCAATTAATTAAAGAGATATCTAATTTACCATTACCATTAGCTCCGCCAACTTCACTACCGGTACGATCAAATTCACTTGTTGCATAACGTCCCATATTAACGTTACCGTCAGAGCCAGAGCCATTAATATCAATAGTGCAAGTAGATGAATAAATTAAACCTGAAAAAGAAATTTGTCCTGTTTGCTCATCAGCGGAAACTGTTGCACTTGCCGTTATTGCTGAAATAAGAAAAGCCATTGGAAGCAGTTTTTTTGTTAAAATAGGCATTTTTAACCCCTAGTGATTGATATAAAAAGTATTTAATAAATCATATTAATCGCTA
>NZ_CBDIMP010000010.1:0-1192 GCF_965283115.1 Proteus sp. Marseille-Q3619
ATAGGCAATTAATTAAAATGGCTAAAAAAATACGATTTATATTTCTTTTTTTGACGATTGCACTACTCTCTTTTTTGATCATTAATAAATATTTTCAAAACTCACCTTTAGCGACATGGTACTTCTATGACAATAACGGTGAATATATTACAGGTCATTACTACCCACCAGCAGAAGATGATGCAACAGATGCCGTGATTTCCATTCCAGAAAAACCAACTAAAGAAGGTTTAACAATAACACATTGGGATACTTGCAGTATTGAACTGAACATTGATAATAAAACACTTAATATTTCTTATTTTACTGATGGTCTTATTCAGGCCTCATTATCAACAAAAACCACACCTTATGTTGTATTAACTGAGCTGTATTTTTATCAACCTGATGATATGCATTGGTCGATAAATCGATTAGAGGATGGAACATACAAAGGTTGGGTTTGGGATAACGTTGCAAATCAGCTTATTTCCTTTCGTTATCAGGAAGATAAAACAACAATTATTGACGGTACAAAATATACATTGATGCCAGAAAGTTATTGGCTATTTCAGCGTTGGGCTAATGGCGTTTTGGTGGAAGAGTACACATTAGATGATTTACCAGCAAAAGATAACTTTATTCCTGATATAGATAAACAGAGGCTGATTCAAGTAAAAGCAGAGCTTCAAACCACGGTGAATGAATTAGTGGCGCCATTAAATTTACCATTTAACTTAATGTTGTGGGATAACTCACTTTGTCAGTGATAACATCATGTGAAATGCTCCCAGAGGGTTGGGAGCATTTCTGACACAGAATGATTTAATTTATACTAAATAACACCATCTAATTTCATGTAAATTCCTTTTATTAAAAAATAAATTCCTTTCAAGTAGTTAATTTTTACTGCAAGAGTATAGATGAATAGAGTAAATAATTTAAATCTAATAAAAATGTTGCACAACAGGGATATATTAAAACAGTTATCCATTTTCAATAAAAGAATAAGACATGAATTTAATAGTTATATTATTCAATAAAATTGATATTTTATATTTATATTATTTTAAATATAAAAACTTATTTAGTTAATGTTAATTTTTAATAATCTTCACTTTAAAATCCAAAGTAACTTAAATAAAGTATTTAAGTTACCTTAGCATAATAGAGCAAGGTATTTATTATTCACATTGGGTTAATTATACTAATT
>NZ_CBDIMP010000011.1:0-1101 GCF_965283115.1 Proteus sp. Marseille-Q3619
AATAAATGGTTATATTTTTAGCGGAGATTTTACTTATTACAGGAATGGGTTAAATAATGAAAAAACTTTCTGCGCTTATTTTAGCGGCTGCAACTCTTGCGCCTTCTATTTCTTTTGCTCACCAAGCAGGTGATTTTTTATTCCGTGCGGGTACTGCAACAGTTCGTCCTAATGCGGGTTCTGATGCAATATTAGGTGGCGACCATTTTGAAGTAAATAATAATACCCAATTAGGTTTAACTTTCGGGTATATGATCACTGATAATATCGGGGTTGAGTTATTAGCAGCAACGCCTTTTGAACATAAAGTATCATTGACGGGTGTAGGTGAAATTGCAAAAGTTAAACATTTACCACCAACATTAATGGCACAATATTACTTCGGTAATGGTGAAGATAAATTACGTCCTTATTTAGGTGCAGGTCTTAACTTTACCACTTTCTTTGATGAGAAATTTAATAATAACCCTGCTGTAGATGGCTTAGGCTTAAATGGTCTTGATCTTAAGGATTCATGGGGCTTTGCGGCACAGGCAGGTTTAGATTATAACCTTGATAAAAACTGGATGTTGAATGCTTCTGTTTGGTGGATGAACATCGAAACAAAAGCAAGATTTAATAGCACTGTTGCGGACAAAGATTTTGACGTTAAAACACGTTTAGACCCATTTGTATTTATGTTTGGTGTGGGTTACCGTTTCTAATTATTCTTTCTTTAAAAGAATATCTCATAATGAAAAAGCGAAGATTACCTTCGCTTTTTTTATCTTTTTGATTTACTAAAAATCTTTCATTTCTAGATTATATACAGCTTCTTTTTTTATTATTAATACCTGAATTATGAGTTATTAAAAGCAACATTAAATAGGTAAATATACATCTGAAATAAGACATTTAGCATTTTAACATTCATTAAAGTGTATTTAATATACATCTTTTATTTATTGATATTATCAAAATAAAAAAGTGTAGTTTTATTTATTAAGAGTTGCTGGCATTTTAATAAGTAAAAGAGTGTATTTTATAGATGTATTTAAAATACATCTTTATATTTGGATTTAGTAAAACGGCTTTATCTATCAATAGATAGAAGAAAATAGA
>NZ_CBDIMP010000012.1:0-1093 GCF_965283115.1 Proteus sp. Marseille-Q3619
CTGCTTCCAACAAAGATAAGTTACTTCTTCTGGACAAGAAAATTTAATACTAATTCCATTATCATTGATATCTTTTTCAAAGATATTTAAGGATGATAGAATCATACTTTTAATTTTTTCATCTTTTCTATTTGGTCTTCTAGCTGTAGCTAGTGGATCAATTTTTTTAAATAAAGTTACAAAGTGCTTAGAGTTATCTAAAACTCCATCTATTCTTTCTATTACCTTAGAAAAATGTTTTTCATCATGGCTTGAGTTATATTTTTCCTTCCAGCGCTTTAAATTCGGAATTTCATTTTGAAAATAATTAAGAGGTCTTCTTCCTTCATGGATTAATCGATTAATGATCTTACCTAATGTTGCTTGCCCCTGATAAATTGCAACAGCCCTTTTAATATACTCTAATTTTGTTGATTTAGATTTGGTATCTTCCTCTACTAAGTCTAAGATTTCTTTTGTTATTTCATCTTTTTTATTCTGAGGGAGATCTGCACCTTGTAAAGTATCTCGAATTTTAAATGATAGATCCTCACTAGAAAAAATATCATCTAGCTTGTTATCTATTGATTCATTCTTCTTACGTGATTTGCCTGTAGATTCTCGATACCTATACCGATTTTCTTCTAAAAGTCTTAAAACTCGTTTAGAGATGTCAATTAAATTTTTATAAGCCTCATTATCCCTCAGACCATCTCTTGCACTTTTTTCGTATAAATTTGATTGCTCTTCAGATTCAATTTTGACATAACCAATAATTTGATTAACACTAATTCTTAATGATGGATTATTTACGCGCTCCAAATTCAAATCCATCCAATCATATCCCACATCGCCTAGAGGGCGAATTCTAAAGCCGTTTCTAAACACACCTACTCCATGGTAAGTATCTAATAGTACTCGAACCTCTTTCTTTTCTAATGGACTATCTTCAACTCGTTTAGTTCTTTCTACTAAATCATCTAATGCATCAGACTCTCTATCATAAACTCGAAAATCAAACATTAGTTTCCCACAATTAGTTGGTTTATAATATTTAAAGTCGATGGAAATATCTGTAACTCCTTGTTCTTTTTGACAAGAATAAACTAGTTCA
>NZ_CBDIMP010000013.1:0-1068 GCF_965283115.1 Proteus sp. Marseille-Q3619
TGATTATATGAATAATATATAAATATAAATTAAATACTTTTATTTTTAATTTTCCAAAAATGGAATAAAGGTAATTGGTATTAATAATTAAAAATTAAGAATAATTTATTTGAGAAAAATAAAAATAGGAAAATAGAAATGAATAAATTTATGACAAATAGATTTATACTAGGTGGGGCATTATGTTTGGATTAGATGCATTTCACTTAGCTAGAATACAATTAAGTTTCTTTCAATCGTATTACAAAGGGCATTTAAGGGTAAGTCATTTGCAGATACACCAAAAGGATCTTCTAATTCTTCAGCTAATGAATCCCAAGATAAAAAAGTATAAGAGATAAAAACTGATACAAACGGTGTCATATAATGGAGATCGGCTACCAAAGCAAAAGGTAATAATGTACAAAATAAATAAACAGTACGTTGCAATATCAAAGTATAAGCAAATGGAACTGGGGTATTTGAGATCCGTTCGCAACCTCCGAGTACATCAGATAAATTATTAATATCTTTATTAATTGATTGAAAAATAACGTCACTTATCACCTTGTTATCTCTCAATTCACCTATTTTTAAACCGATATGTAATAAAATACGATTAGTGGGATAAGGGCTATTCATTATTTCATTAAATAAAGTTCGAGGTAATAGGCGGTAAAGATCAACCATTGGATCTGTTTTTCTTAGCTCGTGTTTTAAGCTCCAACTAAAAGCAATTAATAAATTAGAAAAATCTCGATTAAATTGTTTATCTTCAGGTAATAATGCTTTTATATTTCTTAATATATTACGATGAGTAATTAACATATTACCCCATAGGGTTCTGGCTTCCACAAGCCTGCTATAGCTTGCATTATTTCTGAAACCAAGAAATATTGCGATGGCAATACCGAGTAAACTAAAAGGAGCAACTGTTAAGTGTATTCCTAATTGTTCATACCATTGATAAATCAAAATAGCGATAATTGACATAATAACATTAAGGCATAAACGAAAGATTATTTTTGAAAGCACAGAACCATGCCAATCAAATAACCGAAAGAACCAGTGTTGATTAGGACGAATGAC
>NZ_CBDIMP010000014.1:0-1029 GCF_965283115.1 Proteus sp. Marseille-Q3619
CCACTGAATAACATTATCAGAATTGCTCGTAGAAGGCATAAATTTCAAATCACGATAAATATCAACACCAAGTTCTAATAAATTGAGATCAAGCCTTTTTGTTTTTTTTGTCACATCTGTTTTACCATAGTCGATAAATTTATTAATATTTAAATTTAATTTTAATAAATTTAAAATAAAGTTTATACCAATAGCATTTCTGGGTACGGTGAGTTCCATATTGGGATTAATCATTACATCGACATCAAAACTGGCTTCACTTCTTACCTCAGTTCCTAACGAAAGACTTATATTGTGATCAATTTCAAGGGTAGAATTATTGATTAATTCATTTTCATTTTGATTTAATCCTTGATTAATAAAATTTGGGATATCATTAATATCAAGGCTAAATGAGAAATTAGATTTTTTAGCATAAGTGGCACCTAATAAAGCACTTGCCATGACAGGAGTAACAAAACCATAGTCAACATTTCCTAAATCCCATCTTTTTTCATATCCACCAATCCCCGCTGATAAACCCGCAACCAAAAGATTCTTATTATTATTAATAAAAGAGAAAGTAATCTTATTATCTTCACTTTTTGATAATGTGATAGAGTGCGATTTTACATAAGAAGCTAATAAAAAGGCGTTAACCCCTATATTATTTGGTAGTTGAAAAGCATTAATACCGAAGAAGGCTCGAATATCATTATGGTGATTAATGGTAATATTTTCTTTATCTTTTAGCGAATTAACCAACGAATAAATCACCTCACCTTGTGTTGTACTATTTTTTACACCTTTAACAGCACGATTTAACACATCATAGCTTTTCCCTATATTTTCTTTAATACCATATAATGCCATCGGCTTGCTGTTATATACAGAAGTCGAAGAGTTAATAAGTTGCTTTATATTACAAAATAATCCTCTAAATCCAGGATCAACAGCTTTTGCAATATTTTTCACCATTGCCTTATATTCTTTTAATGCATATTGCTCTTTAGCTTTATTAATATTTAATCGAGCATTATCAATAAAAGA